>JASIJW010000393.1:0-5388 GCA_030050035.1 Acidobacteriaceae bacterium
GCACCCCACAGTGAAGCCGGTCGCCATGGTCGCCGACGCCATCCTCGACTGCAGTGCGCGGGGCGAGGTGGTTCTCGACCCATTCCTGGGATCGGGCACAACGCTTCTGGCAGCCGAGCGGGTCGGCCGCGTCTGCTGCGGCATTGAAATCGACCCCATATATATAGATGTCGTCATCCGCCGCTGGCAGAAATATACGGGCGACGCCGCAGTGCACGTCGACAGTGGCAAGCCCTTCAATCAAATTGCAGAACAGCGGAAGGAGGAACAGCAGTGAGCGGCGAAGACAGGCCGTACGAGGTTGGCTACGGCAAACCGCCGCGAGCGAGTCGCTTTCAGACGGGTGTCTCTGGAAATCCCAAAGGACGCCCTCGCGGTTCCAAAAACCTCGCCACAGTCGTCCTCAAGGAGAGCAGGAAGAAGATCACTATTAACGGTCCCCGTGGGAGACGCGAAGTCACGAAACTCGAGGCCACCGTGATGCAGTTGGCAAACAAGTCGGCGCAGGGTGATCTGCGTGCGGCTCGTGAATTTATCCCGCTGATTGGGCGGTCTGAAGAGAGTGCAGCGGTTGGCACCGCCCCGTTAACCTTCAACGAGCTGGATCAAAAGCTGCTCGCCGGCCTTCAGCATCGGCTCTCCAGTTCTCAACCTGAATCGGCCAAAACCGGCCAGGAGAATGCAGAATGAGCAACAGCTTTACGCTTTCAATCCAAGAGTATGACGCAATTCTGCGCAAAGATCTGGCAAGCTTCATCGAGCGCTCGTTCTACGAACTGAATCCCCAGACTGAGTTCCTCTCCGCCGAGTACATCGAGCTAATGGCGGCAGCTCTGGAGAAGTGCCGCACGGGAGAGACCAAGCGGCTGATCATCAACCTTCCCCCGCGGACACTCAAATCCCACGCCGTTTCGGTTGCATTCGCCGCGTGGCTGCTCGGCCGAGATCCACATAAGCAGATCCTTTGCGCCAGTTACGCCCAGGATCTGGCCGACAAGCATGCACGCGACTGCCGCACGCTGATCAAAAGTGACTTCTACCGCCGGCTTTTTCCAAGGACGGTTCTTTCAGAAGTCAAGCAGTCGGTGAACGACTTCATGACCACCAAGCAAGGGTTCCGGATGGCAACCTCCGTGGGCGGTGTGGTTACGGGTCGTGGCGCCGACGTAATCATCCTCGACGACATCATGAAGCCCGAGGAGGCCCTCTCCGAAACTCGCCGCCGCGCCGCCAACGACTGGTACTTCAACACGCTTCTGAGCCGGCTGAACTCAAAGGAACACGGGGTCATCATTATTGTGATGCAGCGGCTCCACCAGGAGGACCTCGTCGGCGAGGTCCTGGATCGCGGGCAGTGGGAGGTGCTCTCCCTGCCGGCAATCGCGATCGACGACGAGCAGTATCCGTACAGGAATTGGTTCGGTGAGTTTACTTTCGAGCGCCAAGCAGGCGAAGCCCTCCATCCGGAGAGGGATTCAAAGGAGACCCTCCTCAAGATTCGCGAAGACATCGGGGAGTACAACTTCCAGAGCCAATACCAGCAATCGCCCATCACACGCGAGGGAGGCATCGTCAAGCGCGAGTGGCTGAAGTTCTACGAGCCCGGTACTCTACCGAACGACTACCGCTGGGTCCTGCAAAGCTGGGATACTGCGTGCAAGAATGGCGACGCAAACGACTACAGCGTCTGCACGACCTGGATGTGCATCGGAACCAACTTCTACCTGGTGGACGTATTTCGCGCGCGACTCATCTACCCGGAGCTCAAGAAAGCCGCGATCGAGCTCTTCCAGAAATTCCAGCCCGGGGAGGTAATTATCGAGGATCAAGCTTCCGGTACAGCCCTGATTCAGGAGCTCCAAGCGAGCGGCCTTTACTGCATCAAGGCCTTCAAACCCGAACCGGGGAGCGACAAACGCGCTCGATTTGCGGGCCAGTCGATCAAGTTTGAAAATGGCAGAGTGTTCCTTCCCAAGCAGGCCCCCTGGCGCGAGGAGTATGTCCGCGAGATAACCGGCTTTCCGGGGACCAAGTACGATGACCAAGTTGACTCGACAACGCAGGCGCTTGAGCGCTTAAATTCAGCAGCCAACTCCAATGCCTTCTTCAACGGACTTGAGTACCTCTATAACAGGTATCGGAATTACCCGCGGGAGTACTGAATTTGGGGAGCAAGCCCGGGAGCACACTTGGTTGGCTTGGCTTTCAATCCATCCCGGCTCAGAGCCAGCCAAGTGCGATGTCGAGCGCGCGGACGAACCGGAGGATAACCCTCAGCTCTCCGCGCAATACCTCCAGAGCAGGGCGGCGTGCGTTCGAGCTCTTTTTCGGATTTCGCAAATTCCGTCGGGAAAATTAGTTCCCTGTGCTCGGAAGATTTCATGTGTCTGCTAAGAGATGCTATGTTGAAAAGGAAGACGAAATCAGCTGGTGGGGATCCAAATGGACGAAATTACGATTATTGCTGTAATCGATGCGGAGATAGAAAAGCTCCAAAGGGCACGCGCACTTCTATCTGGGATCGGTGCCGCAGCGTCCATCGCCAAGCGACCGCTGGCGAAAAATGCGGCGACCGCCACACCAGTCAGAAAGCGGCGGCGACTCAGTCCAGAAGCCCGCAAGCGTATCGCCGATGCGCAGCGGAAGCGGTGGGCGGCAGCGAGGGCAGCTAAGTCCGGCCCGGCAAGAAAGACAACGAACAAGGCCTGAGGCAAACACGCTGTAGCCGCTCCGAAGAGCGACGAAAACAGCTTCTAGGCTTGTCCATTATTACTAACTATTGGCTGCTGCGTTGAAGCCTCTGCCGCTGTTAACGCTGCGGGAAGTCGCGGTCCGAATACCGTTTTAAAGCGAAGCAGCCGGTCGATGAACCACTTCTCATATTCCTCGAGAGAGGCCGTCGAGTCCTGAATGCCGCCGGGACGATATACTGCCACTCGACAGGCAAGCTTCGTCTCTAGGGGCTCCCACTCGAGTGGCTCTCCGAAGGCCTGTTCAATGGCGAGGCGATCGGCTCGAAGTGCTTCAAGTGCGGCCAGGTTCTTGCTGCTGTCTCCGATGTAAATGTAGAGTTCCGCTCGCAGCTGGCCAGCTTTAGCAAAGCTAGCCGCATATTGAAATCCGCGCGTTCCGGTGCTGAAGCTGTACCAATTCTGCGCCTGGCCAACGCGGGCATTGGTGAATTTGTGCTTTTCTCGCAGCTCATCGATCAAATGCTGGAAGAAGCCTTGATAGAGGGAATTCTTATCATTCAGAGCTTGCGGCTTGATACTGCGCATAGACCCGCGAGACCAGTCATTCGGAGAAGCAACAACCCGGAAGTTCACCGCAGGATTCGAGCCATCGACTTTGAGAAGTTCGACGATGACGCCGAAATACCCGGTTGAGGTGCCATGACCCCGATTAAGCCAGTCGAGCGCCTGACGATGCGGCTCCCGAAAATTACGAGATAGCCAGACCACAGTACCGGCTTCCACACCGGCCCCATAGGTTATGAGTTGGCCCAGATGTCCATGGTCGGTCTCTCCCAGCTGGTTTTCCACGATGACCAGCTTCTGGGTGCCCAAGTCCCGAGCCACGATGTCCACTGCAAAGTCTCCAACCGGGTGTTCAGATCCGACGATCTCCAGATCAAGCCCAAGCACGTCCCCGAGCATATCGATGTGCTGCACGAGCCAGGGGGTAAAGTCCTTTTCTTCGTGCTTCCAGACGTCTCGCAAATCAACGCGCTGCAACTTGCCGAGCTCCTGCGCAATCATATTCATCTCCTGATTATGTTCTCGATTGTTCCATTTGCATCTGCATACTAATACTTATCGTCTCTAGTATCAACGTCTTTGTTCACTGAATATCAGGGACGTGGCTCCCGATCCCCGCGTTCAGCTTGGTAAGGCGGTCCGCCAGAAGCGGCTTGCCCTAGGGCTTTCCCAAGAGGCCCTGGCCGAACGCGCAGACCTGCACTGGACATATATCGGCGGAATCGAGCGCGGAGAACGGAACGTCAGCCTTCTGAACATTGTCCGCATTGCTCGCGCCCTTGGTATCTCCGCGAGCCGGCTCTTGGCTGGCGTCCAATAAAAAATCAGATCACCCGTCAGTAAGCCCGAATAGCGGCACTTTCCGACTTGACTCTTCGCGCCGAGAGAGCGGAAATGGACTGCCGGCTTGAGCATTCCTATATTCAGCAGGAAGAGTTCCTCACCAGGGTGAATCCATGGCGCGACGAAAAGGCGATACCGTCTTTGCTGAAGCTGCGGGCAAGACGGTCGATTCGATCCGGTATGAAGAGAATTCCGAGTGGCAGGCGCTCGTCATTACCTTCCGGGATGGCAAGGTATTTTCGCTCGAATTTGGCGCTCGAATAGATGTTCAGGCCAGCTACCTGGAAATGCGCCGAGGTGACCTCAAGATAATCCGGAAGTATGGCCGTATTTCGGGCGGATCCGACCAGAAAAGATGACGAGACCGCGAGAGTTCGCTTGACTCTTTGCCCACCAAGAGCGGAAATGGAGTGCCGGAGAAAGGACACCGTTCTTGCACCCCAAACGAGCCCAGCAACTTCCTTTGAATGAGCAACTTGCCTCCCTTCCGAAGATGGACCGAAGAGCCCTGTTGACGCTGTGGCGAGAAGCTTTCGGTGAGCCACCAAAATCTCCCTTTCGTCGCGAGGTTTTGGTCCCGCTACTGGCCTACCGGCTCCAGGAGCGAGTCTTCGGCGGATTGAAACCTTCCACTGGGAAACGGCTGCGTGAACTGCTTGGCGCTGGCTTAAATGGCCGAACGCCGGACGAAGTTCTCGGCCTTCGTCCCAAGCCAGGAACGCGCTTTGTGCGGGAATGGAAGGGCAAACTACACGAAGTCTCGGTTCTACCCGATGGCTACGAATATGACGGCCGGATTTATCGTAGCCTGTCCGAGATCGCGCGTCTCATTTCTGGCACGCGCTGGTCCGGGCCGGCCTTCTTCGGTCTCAAAAGCCGTGCACGAAGGAAGGCCGCATGAGCGCCATTCGTTGCGCCGTCTACACTCGCAAGTCATCCGAAGAGGGCCTCGAGCAATCGTTCAATTCGCTCGACGCACAGCGCGAGGCCTGCTTGGCGTTTATCCAGAGCCAGCGCCACGAAGGGTGGCAGGCTGTACACACGCGTTACGATGACGGTGGCTTTTCGGGTGGCAACATGGATCGGCCAGCCTTGAAGCGATTGATGGCAGATATTGGGGAAGGGAAGATCAACACCGTTGTCGTATATAAGGTCGATCGCCTGACCCGCTCGCTGGCTGACTTCGCAAAGATCATCGAGCAGTTTGACGCCATGCAGGTCAGCTTCGTCTCGGTCACTCAACAGTTCAACACCACGACCTCCATGGGCCGGCTCACGCTCAATGTCC
>JASIJW010000048.1:0-11853 GCA_030050035.1 Acidobacteriaceae bacterium
GTGACTACGCAAGGCATTCCCGACGATGCGCTGCTAAAGATGGCCAAGCTGGGCGCCGTCATCGATGGGTGGATGAAGCAGACCCATTGCACCATCAGCGCCGTGCAGTGCTGGACCTCGATGGAAGAGTTCTTCGGCGTGGTGCCGTGTACGGTGATGAGCATGATGAGCAACAACCTCATTCCCTCGGCCTGCGAGGTCGATGTACCCGGTGTGCTGAGCATGTACATGATGGCGCTGGCCTCGGGCACTCCGTCGGCGCTGCTCGACTGGAACAACAATTACGGCAGCGATCCGAACAAGTGCGTCTGCTTCCACTGCTCGAATCTGCCCAAGCACTTCTTCAAAGAAGCGCGCATGGACTATCAGGAGATCATCGCCGGAACCGTAGGCAAGGAGAACACCTTCGGCACCTGCGTAGGCCGCGTGAAGTCAGGCGCAATGAGCTTTGCGCGCTATTCGACTGACGACCGGCGCGGAGTCATTCGCGGCTATACGGGCCCGGGCCGCTTCACTGACGATCCGCTCGAAACCTTCGGCGGCGCCGGCGTAGCGGAGATCCCCGAACTGCAGAAGCTGCTCAAATACATCTGCCGCGAAGGCTTCGAGCACCACGTGGCGGCGAACTTCAGCGAAGTATCGAAGGCTGTGCACGAAGCAGCCGTACAGTATCTGGGATGGGAAAGCTATTACCATCCCGAGGGTCTAGAGGGGAACAGGAAGTGTTGACGAAAAAGAGGAGCTTGAAAAAGAGGCCCCGGTGACGGGGCCTTTTTGCTTTTCTAGCTCCGCTGTTCCACCGGCTGCAGCGTGAGTCTCGCTGTGAGCACGATGAGCGCTGCCCACAGTACATCGGCGCCGAGCAGGTGTACGATCTGCAGCCAAACCGGCGCAAGCCACGCCACGTCCATCACGCCCAGCACATATTGCACGGCCAGCAGAACGAGGACGAGAGCGGATAGGCCGCGGTTGTCCCAGTACCCGCTCCCAGTTTTCGGTCGCTGCACTGCACGGACCAGCAGCCAGATGAGAAAAACGCTGGCGAGAAAAGCGATCGTCGGGTGTGTCCAGCGCCAGCGGATCAGCCAGCCGCTTTTCGACGAAAAGTCCTGCGCCAGCGCGGCGCTGAGCGATCGAGCAGGGAAGAGCGTATCGCCGAGCGCTGCCAGCGAGCCGGTGACGCCCACGATGAGAAAAACGAAGAGGCCGGCGAGCGCTCCAATGGGTGACGCCATTCGAAGAGTACGACGAAGATAGCCATCGCGGCGGCCGAGCATGTGCGCCGCGAGCGTCAGCGCCGCGACCAACAATAACGTGTTCGCCAGATGTAGCGCCAGATACCAGGGTCGCAGCGGCGAGTGGCTCTGCGCGGTGAGTCCGAGCTTGACGAGCAGCGCGCCGAGAATCGCCTCTACAAGCGTGAACGCAACCGCCGCGGCCGCGGCGGCGCGGGCCAGGTGGCCGCGGACTGTGCCGGCGATCGTCCACAGCAGTAGACCGACCACCGAGAAGAAGGAGATGCCGCTTGTGAGCCGGTGGGTGAATTCGATGATGGTGTCGGTGCGCGGCGAGTGCTGGATGACAGTGCCGTTGCAGAGCGGCCAGTGGTCGCCGCAGCCCGCGCCGGAGCCGGTGGCGCGCACCAGTGTTCCCCAAAGAATGACGGCGATGAAGTAGGCGAGCACGCCCCAGGCGAAACGCCGCAACGCCGGTGAGGGAAGGCGGCGCGCACGAATAGAGGTTGCGGTTGAGGACATCTCAGGCGGGCTCCGGGTCCAAATTCAAGTTTAAATTCTTTCCTGGCGTGCTGAGGGCGCAGGGATGCAAAGTCGATCTCGCAGTCGTCTTGAGTTTCCCGGGATACCCCCACCCCTGGTTCCGGGCGTAAATTCCTCTGCTGTCCTGGGTTAAGCGGCAGGAAATGCGCTAAATTACTCTACCATCATGGGTTAGCTGCAGATTCCTCTGCCATAAGGGGTTACGGGCTATTGGCGGGTCGAGCCGTTGGGCCATTGGTCTGCTTCGGACGTCCTCTGCTTCGGCTGTCCGTCGCGAATTTCGTTTTTCTTTTAAAACCAAGTGTGGGAAACAAAAGGGTTAGCGTTTTCTGTTTGCGCAAGTGCTTGAAAACAAAGGGTAGTGTTGCAAGTGTTGAAAAGGCGGGACTTCGGTGGCCGACTGGGCTCATTTGTGTCGACCCCGGTTTGCAGGTGCGGCCTCTGAGTATCATTTTCGCAATTCAGATGGAATTAATATGCAGAGTTTGGTAGGAAAATTTGGGTGACAAGCGCGTTTTAGGCAGTCTGATTACCGGCACTTCTTTGCGCAGGCCAATCAGCCGGAACCTGCGGCATCCCAGTGGATTGTGGCGGCTTCGAATTGAGGTGGGGCACCTGTTTGTTTAAGCCGTTCAGCGTACTCGCGAGTTTCGGCATCCTGGTTCTGGTGCTGGTTGCGGGCATTCTTATGACGCGGCGGCAACTGGACCAGCAGATGGATGCCCAAGTCTGGGTCCTGCACACCCGCGAAGTGATCTATCATCTGCAGGCCATCGAATTCCTGCTGAAGGACGCCGAGTCTGGACAACGCGGCTTCCTTCTTACTGGCGACGACCACTATCTCAAAACCTACAATACTTCCGTTGCGCAGGTCTCGCCCCATTTCGCCAGGCTTGCACAACTGTTTAATGACAATCACCGGCTAGTGGCGGAGCTGACGAGATTGCGCTGGCTGGCCGCCGATAAAACATCGGAAATGCAGGAGACTATTGACCTTTACCACCAGGGCAGGCGGGAAGAGGCACGCAAACTCGTTCTCACCAATTGGGGCATGCATGCTATGGACGCGGTGCGGGCAAGTGTCGCGGGTATGGAGGCGGAAGAACAGCAACTCGATCGGGTCCGAAGCGCGGAATACGACCGCAGCGTGCGGCAAACCATCAACAGCCTGTATCTGGTAGGAGCTGTCGCTGTACTCGGGTTGTGCTTCCTCGCTCTGTTCATCCTTCGAGAGATGCACCTGCGTGAGCGGTACACCCGGAGGATTCGGGAACAGGAGGAGTGGTTCCGGGTCACTCTCAAGAGCATCGGAGATGCTGTGATCGCCACCGACCACGAGGGGAAGGTGACGTTCATGAATCCGCTGGCAGAGCGGATGACGGGAAAAACAACGCAGCAGTCGGTGGGCCGGCCCATTCAGGAAATCTTCCCCATAGCCAACGACGTGACTGGCAGGGCGGCAGAAAACCCTGTTGAAAAAGCCATGCAAGAGGGGAGCGTATTGGGGCTCGCCAATCACATCATGCTGCACGCGGATGGCCGGCGCATCCCGATTCAAGACAGTGCGGCCGCCATCCGGGATGATCGGGACTCGCTGGTCGGCGTGGTGCTGGCGTTCCGGGACGTCACCAGCGAACGCAAGTCGCAGGAACTGCTGCGCCGCACTGAGAAGCTGACTGCGGCGGCCAGAATGTCGGCGACAGTTGCGCATGAAATCAATAATCCTCTCGAGGCTGTGTCAAACCTGATCTATCTGGCCAAGATCAATCCTGGAGCGCCGACCGCGGTCGTGGCACAGCTCACAGCGGCAGAGGGCGAACTTGCTCGCGTGGCTCACATGACGCGGCAGACGCTTGGGTTCTACCGCGAGTCGAACGAACCGCGGCCGACGGAACTTGCACAAATCATGGATTCCGTACTGGAACTGTATGCGAACAAAATAAAAGCTAAAGAGATCACCGTTGACCGCCTGTACAATTCCTGCCCGCCCATTATCGGCATTCCCGGGGAAATGAGACAGGCGATGGCCAACCTGTTCTCGAACGCCGTGGATGCCGTTGGCAATCGCGGCAAGATTGCCCTGGAGATCGATTGCACGCAGGAGCGCGGGGAACGAGTGGCCGAAGTTGTGGTTCAGGACAATGGACCGGGAATCCCAAGCGAAGTTATGGAACATATCTTCGAGCCGTTTTTCACGACCAAGCGCGAAGTGGGCACGGGGCTGGGCCTTTATGTGACGCAGCAGATCGTAGGGCGTCATGGCGGAACCCTGGAGGTGCGGCCTTCCGGTGGTAGAGGCAGCATGCACGGTGCATGTTTTGTGCTGCGCATTCCCTGTGAGCGCCCTCCCCAGGCGAGCGAATCGTTGCCGCCCCGGGCGGCGTAAGGTGCGGGCACTGGCGACATTCGACCCGCCTAATTCTTCCACTCGCTCGGCCATCAACTACATTACGTGGTCCACTATCACCTGATCTTCGGCTTTGGCGGGCGTGGCATGGCTTGCTGCAACCATGGCCGTGCGCGGATACGGATGGTGTTAGTATTGGCGGCATGCAAAGTGTCTTCGAGGCGGCGGGTGGCAATGACGGGTTACGCCGTCTTGCTGACGCGTGGCATCGCAGGGTGATGGTAGACGAGGTAGTCGCTCATGCCTTCAGCCACGGCTTCCACCCAGAGCATACCGAGCGACTTGCCGCATACTGGGCCGAGGCGCTCGGTGGCCCGAGCACGTATTCCGATTCCTATGGTGGCGAGACCTACGTGGTTAGGATGCACAGCGGGAACGGCGTGCACGAAGAAATGGATCGTCGCGCGATTGCCTGCTTTGACCAGGCTCTGGTGGATGTCGGGCTAGCCGAGGATAGTACTTTGTGGCAAGTTCTGCACGACTATTTCGCCTGGGCGACCACGACAACCATGGCTCGCTACCATCGGTCCGCTGACGATGTGCCCAGCGGTCTCAGCATCCCGCGCTGGTCTTGGGATGGACTTGAGGGGTGATGCCCTAAGTTTGCGATGCCGGTCCAACAACTTCTTAAACCGTTCGCGGCATTCCCCACGTTGGTTCCGGGTCCTTCACGCTCCCATCAGCCGCACTACGTGGTTTACGATCACCTGATCTTCGGCGGCGGGGATTACGCGGACTGTGACCGGTGAGTTTGCCGCGGAGATGACGGCTGCATTGCGCGCTTTGTTGCGTTCGGGGTCGAGCGCTATGCCCAACGCGCCAAGGCCGGCGCAGATTTCGGCGCGGGTGTCGATGTCGTTTTCGCCGATGCCTGCGGTGAAGACCAGCATGTCGAGGCCGCCAAGCTCGGCCACGTAGCTGCCGATCCAGCGGGCGATGGTCCAGGTGAATTTGTCTACTGCGAGACGGGCGCGTGCGTTGCCGGCGCGGATGGCGGCGCGCAGGTCGCGCATGTCGGGTGAGAGCTCGCTCAGGCCGCGCAGGCCGGATTTTCTGTTGACTACGGTTTCGAGTTTGTCGGCGGCTTCTGTGGCATCGGGCGTGGTTTCGGCAATTTTACGCAGGATGAAGATCAGCACGCCGGGGTCGATGTCGCCGGTGCGCGTGCCGCTGATGAGGCCGCCGGTGGGTGTGAGACCCATGGAGTTGTCGATGCTTTTGCCATCGCGAATTGCCGTGATGGATGCGCCGTTGCCGAGATGCGCGACGATCAGTTTTGCAGGAACATTGGGCGCGAGACGGCGGATGACGGACTCGCAGGAGATGCCGTGGTAGCCGTAGCGGCGAACGCCCATGGCAGCGTACTCCTCAGGAATGGGCATGGCGCTGGCGACTTGTGGAATGGTGCGGTGAAACCACGTGTCGAGTATGGCGAAGTTGGGGATGGCCGGGAAGAGCTTGAGGGCTTCGCGCATGATGTGGACTGCGATGGGCGTGTGCAGCGGAGCCAGGGCAGAGTAGCGGTCGATCTCGTCGATAAGTGTGGGTGTTATGCGCTGATTGCCGGAAACGTTCGGGCCGCCGCAGACAATGCGATGGCCAATGGCCGCGGGAGCAGGGAAATGGCTGGAGTGAATGGCTTCGGCGACCATCTTGAAAGCAACGGTGCGGTTGGGCAGCGGGAGTTTCTTGTCTATCGGTATTGCGCCGGCGCTTCTGATCCAGAATGTGCCGAGGTCGGTGCCGATGCCGTCTACTGCGCCTTCGAAGAGTTTGGTGGGCGCGGCGGTTGCGGCTTCGTAAGCGGAAAACTTGATGGAAGAGGAGCCGCTGTTGAGAACCAAGACGGGCAGTGAGGACATGAATGGACGAGCCTTTCGGGAAAGCAGCGAGTTAGCAAGTTAGCGCGCGATTTCTTCCTTTCCCACCCTAAGCGCATAAAGCGCGCTTAGGATGGGCACCCAGCTCCTGTGACCGAATTCACTTTTCAGACCAGCGCCAGTTTTTTACGTCGGGCAGGTCGTCGCCGTTTTCTGCGACATAGAGCCGGTGGCGCTGGATTTGCTCGGAGTACCATTGCTGCGCCGCGTCGACCTGACCGGCCAGGCGCGGCACTCGGCGAATTGCGTCGACGGTGAGCTGAAACCGGTCGATGTTATTGAGCACGCACATATCGAAGGGCGTGGTCGTCGTGCCTTCCTCTTTATAGCCGCGCACGTGCAGGTTGTCGTGGTTGTGCCGGCGGTAGGTGAGCCGGTGGATTCCCCATGGATAACCATGGAAGGCGAAGATGGTTGGCACATTCGGCGGGAAGATTTGATCGTACTCTTCGTCGGGCAGGCCGTGCGGATGCTCCGACTGCGGCTGCAGCGCCATCAGGTCCACGACGTTGACGGTGCGGATGCGCAGATCGGGGATGCGCTTGCGCAGAAGGGTGATGGCGGCGAGCGCTTCCATGGTGGGCACGTCGCCGCAGCAGGCCATGACAACGTCGGGCTTGCCGTCACCGTCGTTTGAAGCCCAGGGCCAGATGCCCATTCCGGTTGTGCAGTGAGCGACGGCTTCGTCCATAGTCATCCACTGCGGGGCGGGCTGCTTGCCGGCGATGATCAGGTTGATGTAGTTGCGGCTGCGCAGGCAGTGGTCGGCGACGGAGAGCAAGGTGTTTGCATCAGGAGGCAGGTAGATGCGGACCACGCCGGCCTTCTTGTTCACCAGGTGATCGATGAAACCGGGGTCCTGGTGCGAGAAGCCGTTGTGGTCCTGCCGCCAGACGAGCGAGCTGAGCAAGTAATTGAGCGAGGCGATGGGCTTGCGCCAGGGAAGCTCGTGAGTGGTCTTGAGCCACTTGGCGTGCTGGTTCACCATTGAGTCGATGATGTGGATGAACGCCTCATAGCAGGAGAAAAAACCATGGCGGCCGGTGAGCAGGTAACCTTCGAGCCAGCCCTGGCAGAGGTGCTCGCTCAGCACCTCCATCACGTGGCCGGTGGGCGAGAGGTTGATATCGACGGGCAGCGTTTCGGCAAGCCACGTCTTGCCGGTTCCCTTGATCACTTCGTCAATGCGGTTGGAGGCGGTTTCATCGGGGCCGAAGACGCGGAAGTTTTTCTGCTCGCGGTTCGCCTGCATCACGGCGTGCAGCAGATGGCCGAGGACGCGCGTCGATTCCACGTCTTTCGCGCCTCGGCCGTCGATCTTGACTTCGAAGTCGCGGAAGTTGGGCACGATGAGCGGCTCGAGCAACAGGCCACCGTTGGCGTGCGCGTTCATGCCCATGCGCAGCCGGCCTTTGGGCGCAATCTCTGCGAGTTCCGGCCGGAGCGCGCCTTTTTCATCGAACAGCTCTTTGGGCTGGTAGCTGCGCATCCACTCTTCCAGTTGGCGCAGGTGCTCGGGTTTCTCGCGCACTTCGGCCAGCGGAACCTGGTGTGCACGCCAGGTGTTTTCGACAGGCACACCATCGACGAACTTCGGTCCAGTCCAGCCTTTGGGCGTGCGCAGGATGAGCATCGGCCAGGTTGGGCGCAGGACGGCTGTGCTTTGCTCGCCACGGTGGCCATCGCCGCTCGGTTTGCTTTGATCTGGTTCGCGAGCTGAACATTGGATCGCGTGGATGCGATCGATAATCTGATCGAAGACTGCCGCAGCTTGCTGGTGCATTGTGGCCGGGTCGTTGCCCTCGAGCGTGTACGGTTCGTATCCGTAACCGCGGAAGAGGCTTTCGAGCTCGTGGTTGGGAATGCGGGCCAGGACAGTGGGGTTGGCGATTTTGTAGCCGTTCAGATGCAGGATGGGCAGGACCGCGCCGTCGGTGGCCGGGTTTAGGAACTTGTTGGAGTGCCAGCTTGTGGCCAGTGGACCGGTTTCGGCCTCGCCGTCGCCCACGACGCAGGCAACAATCAGGTTGGGGTTGTCGAAGGCCGCGCCATAAGCGTGAACCAGAGAGTAGCCCAGTTCGCCACCTTCGTGGATGGAGCCGGGCGTCTCCGGCGCTACGTGGCTGGGCACGCCGTAGGGCCAACTGAACTGGCGGAAAAGGCGCTTGATGCCGTCCTTGTTCAGCTCGATGTGCGGATAGATTTCCGAATAGGAGCCTTCGAGGTAAGTATTGGCGACGATCGCCGGTCCGCCGTGGCCCGGGCCGATGATGTAGATGATGTCCAGGTTGCGCTCGCGGATCAGCCGGTTCCAGTGGACATAGAGGAAGTTGAGGCCCGGCGTGGTACCCCAGTGACCGAGGAGGCGCGGCTTAATGTCGTCCGGGGTGAGCGGGCGCTCTAACATGGGATTGTCTTTGAGGTAGATCTGGCCAACAGAGAGGTAGTTGGCCGCGCGCCAGTAGGCATTCATTTTCGCCAGCATCTCCGGGGTCAACGGACCCTTTGACGGGTCCTTTACCTGCGCCTGGCTCCTCGGTTTCTCGGTCGCGGTATGCATGTCGGGCCTCGCAAACGGGACGGTTTCGCGTGTTACGGAAAGGCTACCAGCCTGTTCGGATTGCTATGCGTGACTGATGTCACAACCGGGCGGAAGGATGGTTTGTATTCTGTGGGGTTCGGGAATTGCGCCGCAACATTGCTGCGAGACATCGCTGCAAGACAGATGCAAATCTGAGTGCAGCCGGGGTATGATGGTGCGCGGCGGCGCTGTGCAACTGCCGGAGTCAGCGCCGGCGGCAGGATTACCGGCGGGGATCGGGGGCAGGAACGATGAATGCTCTGTTGTGGATCGCTCAAATCCTGCTGGCTGGGATCTTTCTTTTCATCGGGATGACCAAGCTGTTTGCGTATGAAAAACTGGCCCGGCGGATCGAGAATCTTCCCGGGCATGGGACAGTGACGATCACCCGCGCTCAGGCCATTCCGGTAGGTCTTCTGGAGATTGCTGGCGCAATCGGAGTGGTAATGCCGCCCATGTTCACGCCGGAGGCGCTGGCGCCCGATTACCTGCTGGTTCGGCTGGCGGCTGCCGGCCTGATGTTGCTGATGATAGGCGCGGGCATTTACCACGCGAGGCGCCGCGAGTCGGCTGCCCCGTCGGTTACGCTTTTTCTTCTCGCTCTGTTCATTCTGGTCGGCCGCTGGCCGCATTGAAAAGGTTGTATGACGGGTTCGCCATCCCTCATTTCTGATGACCATACTGGCTGGCGGTTGACGCCTTATCCCGGGACAAGTCTCGGAATCAAAGGAAATTGACCCATTGTGACTGGGGCGTTCTTGGTTTGGCTCCCTGCCAGCCAGAAAGCGCCACCGGCCCTAGCCAATCAGCCTGACTTGTGTTAATGTACTGCTTTGCCACCCTCCCTTTTAAGGGTATAACCGCCGCAGCATCAGAGACTTGGGACTGACCAGAAAGGCTCGAGGAAGCAGGAACGGATGCCGGATTACGTCTACCTTTTAGAAAACCGCCTTTCGCCGGATCAGAGGAATGCGCTCTCGCACTTGCGGGATGCAGCGCGCGAAGCGGAGATGATTCTGTTCCTTACCGGAGACGCGGTGCGCGATCTGACCAGCGGCCACGCCGTGCGCGAGCTTGAAGTGGCGGTTCATGGAAATGCGCTTAAGTTAAAGAAATCAGTGGAGAAGCTCGGCGCGAAAGTCTGGGGTGAGGACACCGAATCACGCAGTCTGTACCTGTGCTTTCCTGGCACAGTTCGGGTGGATGTGGTGAGCACGCACCGTGTCGAGTATCCCAAGCCTGGAAAAGCGGTATACCACCCCGCCTCAGTCCAGGAAGACCTGCGGCGGCGCGACTTTACGGCCAACGCCATGGCTATCTCGCTGAATGAGGGCTCCTTCGGATTGCTGATGGATCCGCTGAATGGCGCTGCCGATATCGAATCGCGGACGCTGCGGCTAGTTTCCAACTATGGATTTTTGGAGGAGCCGTCGCTTCTCATCCGGGCTATCCGCTATCGCGCCCGCCTGGGTTGGGAACTGGATTTGCGCACGCAGGCGCGGTATGAGAACGCGAAGACAGAAGGGGTTATCGAGCACCTTTCGCCGGCAGCCCGTAGCAGCGAGCTTGAGCAGATCGGCCACGAAGAAGAGGGATTGAAGGTTCTGCGCGCCCTTGAAGAAGAGGGCTGGATGAAGGTGCTCTATCCGTCCTGGACGATCTCGAAGGCTGACGAGCCAAAACTCAAGGCACTGCATGAACTTGCGGTGGAATTGTTAATGCAGGGCGTGCATCCGGACATGTCGGCCGCGCAGATGCAGTTGCTGACCGGGGGCATGAGCGGCAAGGACCTGGCAGGGCTGAAGCGTTCGCTGCTGCGGCCGGGGTTTGTGGAGGAGTGGGACAAGCTGGACGAGATTGCTGCCGGGTTCCAGAAGGTGTTGCTCGCAAAACAGAACGCCACTCCCTCGGCAACCTACAAGCTCTTCATGAGCTATGACCCGGAAGCTGTTCTGTGGCTTGGGTTTACGAGCAAGAATGCGACTGTGCAGGAAAAGTATCAACAGTTCCTGAAGGTGTGGCCGGAGGCGCGCCAGCGTATCCCGTACGCGCTGATGCAGGAGATGCGGATTACTCACGAACTGCCAGGTTTTAATGACCTGGTGCAGGCAATCTTTCTCGAACTCATTGATGGGCGTCTGATCACGCCGGAGGAGATGCGTGCATACCTTGAGCCGCACTCGCCGCCGGCACCACCGCCGCAGCAGACATTCAAACGGTCGAGGCGGCGCGGCGAGGCGAAGATCAAGGAACCGGTTCTCGATGAAGAAGAGGTCGAGGAAGCTGCCGACGAGGATCTGGGCGGGGACGAGGAAGAGCTGGAACTGGAAGGCGAAGAGGGCGAAGGCGAGGAAGAGGAAGGCGAGGAGGAAGAGCCAGAGCCCGCGCCCGCGGCGAAACGCGGTGGAAAGGTTGCCCCGCCAGCCAGCAAGCAGGCGCCGCCACCGGCCAAGGCCGAAAAAGTTCCGGCCAAAGGAGCGGTTGCAGCCACGGCCAAGGCTGAGCCGAAAGCGGCAGTTGCAGCTAAGACCGCTGCCAAGGCGCCGGTCAAGGCGCCGGTCAAGACGCCAGCCAAGACCCCGGTGAAGGCCGCGGCCAAGGTTCCGCACAAAGCCCCGGCCAAGGCGGCAACCAAGGCACCCGTCAAGTCGCCGGCCAAGGCGGTTGCGGGCAAACCGGTTCAGGCAAAAACTTCGGCGAAGCCTGCACCAGCTTCCAAGGCCAAGCCGGCGGCGGCAAAGAAAGCTGCGCCGGCGGTCAAGGCGGCGGTCAAGGGCAAGGGCAGCAAAGCGCAGGGAAGTCACAAGAACTCGGCGAAGCATTCCAGGCCGGTAGGAAAGAAGCCAGCAAAGAAGCATTGAAAGGCGCGATGAAGGAAAGCGAAGTGCGCCTCAATGAAAATCGTGCGAGCGGATCTCCGCGTTTGAGATTTCAAGCGGGATGAGCCGCTCGGCTTTTAAATGGATCACGCGGCCCTGGTTTTGCAGCAACCCCTCCACACGTAAAAAACGGCTGCGCGTCACCACGACGCGGTCGCGCTCGAAGATATCGGGCGTGACGACACGTTGGCAATGCCGGTTTCATCCTCGAGCGAGAGAAGACAAAGCCTTTGGCCGTGCCGGGGCGCTGGCGCGCGATGACGCAGCCGGCGACGCGGACGAGAGGGCTGCCGTTGATGCGCGTGAGTTCGTCTGCCGTCTTTATCCC
>JASIJW010000394.1:0-7705 GCA_030050035.1 Acidobacteriaceae bacterium
CGCACGCCGCATGATAGCTCAATCCGTGTTCCGCTGGTCATGGCTGGTCCCGGAGTTCCGGCGGCACGCCGCATCGATGCCATCACGGGTAATATCAACCTCGCGCCCACGTCGTTGGAACTTTGCGGAGCCCAAATTCCTTCGTCGATGCAAGGCAGAAGCATGGTGGCGATGATGCGCGGACCGGATGGAGAGGCTGCGTGGAAAAATCGCGAGTTGATTCAGTTTAGCCAAACGAATAATTACGGAATCGGCCGCGCCATTCGCACGCCGCACTGGACGTACAGCATTGCGAATCCGGCCGGAGGCTCCGACGTTCCATATGCCTCGAAGTACGGCGAATACGTGATGTTTGACAACGCATCCGACCCAGCACAGCTTGTCAATCTCTGCGGGCGCGTTGGATATGAGCAGCAGATCGCAGATTTGCGTCGAGAGTTGGTTGAATTGATTGCATCTTCCGGCGATCCCGTTCCCGAGATTGTTCCTGCCGAACTTCTCTATCCTTGATAAAACCGCGATGACGGAACGCGGTCATATCACGCAGCGACAAAAAAGCAAGCTTCGCTGTTCGCATTTAAGATAGCCCTTCCCGCTGGCACTTGCGGGCCAGCGTTGCGAGAGCAAGCAATAGACCTTAGCCCAAGCCTGCTGTCGAATACGTAAACCAGGCAACATTCCAACCCTCCGAGGAGATCTAAGGTGCACAACACGGGGAACTCAATCGCTCAACCTAAGATTCCCAAGATATTCGGGTGTGTACGGCGTCTGGGGCACACCTGCGTTCCTCCGCAATACATGTGCGTACTTTTCCTATTACTGTCCGTCATCCTGACGTCTACAACTGCGCTACACGCAAGCAGCCAAGACCGTCAACAGAGCTCTACACAAACCGTCTGGACGATGGACAACGGGCTCGTCCGACGTCAGTTATCCTTTAGCAATACGAGCGGCTTATTAACTACGAGTTGGAAAAATCTTGTCGACGGCAAAGAGTTTATTGATCCTTCACTTGACACGATGAGCGATTATTGTCATGAATTCCGGTTCGAGGCAGATGGGCATCCTTACACGGGCACCGCTACAGATTTCAACTTGATCGGAGCTCGTCAGCATATCGAAGCCTCAGGTGATCGGATGCTCGACCTATCGCTATCATCTAAAGACGGGAGAGTCGAAGTAGTCGCGCATTATGTACTTCCAAACGGAATGACGGCAGTGCGCCAGTATCTAACGATTCGCAATGTTTCAAATACGCCGGTAACGCTTACACATCTAACCATTGCATGCGCGGCAATCGAGCCGGCGAAGCCCGCCAATTTGATAGCTTACGGGGGCTATGGCGAGCAGCCACGAGAGATATTTTTTACTGGTCGGGCGGACGATGTCGCAATTTTGCTGGAGAACGCAATTACTGGAGATGGTGTCGCCTCGCTCAGCGAGGTGCCTGGTTATCTTAAACGAGCTGAGGTTGGCGTTTTGGGCAAATGGTATTCGTGGCAACCCGGCATAAGCCTAATGTATGACACGGACTTAGTTCCATTTGAGCAAGTAGTTGCTCCAAACCAAGTCTTTAATACTGCAGCGGTATCCTTTCTCCTCTACCGTCGTGGTACTAGTCAGGATCCTCACTGGCTCATCCCGACATATGTCTCTCAAGTCATCGCTCGACCTACGGCGCCTCGGCCTCCAGAATGGATGTACAACACATGGGAGCCGTTTCATAAGACAGTTAACTCCAAGGAGCTTATCGATGTTGAAAAGAAAGCCGCCGAAATGGGCCTTGGCATATTTGTGATTGATGATGGATGGGAACAGATGTACGGTGATAACACGGTAGATACTCATAAATTTTCTGAGGGCCTCGAACCTGAGCTTAAGTTGGCGCAGAAATCGGGCATGCAATTCGGACTTTGGTCGCCTGTGGCTTTGATTAGCAAAAACGCCCCCGTATATAAAAACCACCCGGAATGGGCCTGCCACGACAGAAATGGTCAACCAAAGTTGTCACAGGGGGCCGGGGTTGTGATGGACCTCACTTCACCATACAAGGACGCCGTTTTCGCGAGACTGTCAGACCTGATTCGCAAATATCATCTGGGTTACATAAAGCTCGATTTTACGACCGCTTTCAATGCTTATGGCGAGGAGCCGGGCTGCTATGAGACGGTGGCAGGCCAGAAATCAAGAGGAACGTCATACATTGGGAATTATGAAGCTCTAGATGAAATTGCTGGTCGGCTTCATAGCCAATTCCCTGGTCTGTTGATTGACTATACCTTCGAACTATGGGGCAAGAAGGAGTTGATCGACTATGGATTAATAAAGTACGCGGACCTCGACTGGATGAGCAATGTGCAGGACCACGGGCCCACGGACGCCGGCTCCAAGGCTGCGCGCGATCTGCTCTATCAACGGGCTATGGTCATGCCTGTCGAAACGATGTTGATCGGGAATTTGCAAGCGGAAGCTGGACCATGGGAGGTGCAGGCTGCGACCGAGATGGGATCATATCCTCTCTTGCTTGGGGACCTCCGAAAACTCTCACCGGCTGATGTAGTTCACTATCGGGAGTGGGTATCACGATTTCGATCACTCCGGTCTCGGGTCCCATTGAACCAGTCCTTTTTTCCGCTAGGGTCGTGGAGGCAACCGCGCAGTAATGCGTGGGACGGCTTCGCGAGATTTGCACGGACGGGTGAGGGAATTATCGTCCTGTTTAGAAACGACTCCGTAGCGAGGCATATATCTTTTCAGATTCCCGGGTTTCCTGATGGTGACTACAAGATGACGATGTGGACGAGTGACAACAGCACCAGCGTCAGTGGACTTGAGTTACGAGCGGGCTATTCCGTTGTTCTGGATAGCGGCCCCGTGACAATTCTCGAGCTAACTAAGCCGGAAAGGTGATCGCACCGATATGTTACCAGTAGACGATCGTGACGGCGGGTCGGAAGGCAGATCCGAGAGACATAACAGCTTCCGGTCGGAATACGTGAAGTGATGTTTGGACTAGCCACCCGCACCATTTAATTAAATCCTCGACGGTCACGTCCTCGGGATACTTGGCCCTGCAGATTTGGCGAAAGGTTTTCGTGATCAGCGTGTATTTTTCAAGACTATCGTCGCTGCGGTGCGGCAGGTCCTCATGCTTTTCAAGGAACGACGCGGCCAGTGCGGCGAGGGTCTTACGGTTGTCTTTCACGGCTGGCTGCTCGTGCTCGATGGTGAGCCCAGCCGCCTCCGCCGCTCGGATGGCTTCCACCTTTTTCTCGGCTTGCTTCTCAGCAGCCTTGAACTTAGACAGGGCCTGTGTCGGGTCATTGCCCAGGTCGGTGTAGACCGGGCGCTTTCCGTCGTAGCGCAGAATCTGATAGCGGCCCTGCGGAGCTTCAATTTCCTGTCCGCCGACGAGCACGTAGGGATGCTTGATTTTGCCGTTCGGGGTCTTAACGATCTTGCCGCGCCGCCAGCCCTTTTCGAGCTTGGCGTAGCGCACCAGGGTGAAAGTAGAGTTCAATCTGAGTCTCCTTTTGCTCTCTAATACCCATGGGCTTGTGTTTTCGAGCTATATCTAGCTAAGCTCGCTAAGCCGTTTGTTTAGAGCGCAAATAGAGAATCCCCCTCTCTCCGCCATGAGTCAGGCACTTTTAAATCAATAACTTGACTTCTCAGAATAGCCCGACTTTCGGGCTATTTCTACATGACAGTTCCACTAGAGAATTTTTCTCCGCGGAGACAATCTGTCCTCTTGTGCCCTATTCTCACTCTTCGCTTGCAGAAATGCGGCGGATCATGCATTTGCTCTGGCGCACATACCAAGCCCTTCACAAAATACCGGGCGGCCAGCTGTGGCGAAGCGAGGTTTATGGTCAGTTAGAAATCAGCGGCAGTCTATAGAGGGAGAGAAGACCCTATGGAATTAATTGATGGATTCAATATGAAGCATCTGTTCACCAAACTTCACAAGATCCCGCAGGGTGAAGTCGAAAAGTTATGACTGTAGGATTCTCGTATCCTCCAGGCAAAGATGTTAGTTTAATCAGAGCTTCAAAAGGTGTTACCTTAGTGCCTGTTTTATGGCCTAATGCGCTCAACATAGTTTGCAACCGCTGGGGGTCTGTAAGCATGTCACCTGCCGCTTGGGTCGCTGGCATATTTAGCCCTTCGGCGAGCACAACCAGTTCGGGACCGGTACAGCCCTTTAGAAGAGCCACTAGTCCATAGCTATCAAATTCTTTTTGATTTCTGCCGACGGCATCAAGAAGTGTAGGAATGGCGTATGCATCAGCTTCATGGGCTTGAGGATGGCGATTTCTGAATAAAAGCGCGCCTGAGTGGGGGTCTTTGTCGAGTACGAAGTTGAGGTGGGGCTCAAATACTTCAACCCAAGGGTTAGAACGACGGCTACCAATCACAAAAGCATTCTTGTAACGAAAGAAATCGTCGTTATCCCTAGCGAATTGAAGCCTTATGCGGCCGCCAAATTCCTTTGCAAGAATGGCTAACTGTACACTGATCGAGAGGTCGGCTGGACTTGTAACACGCGTTTTGACAAGTTCGCTGAATTTGTCATTTCGCACCCCGAGATACTTTTGACTGAGATAATCCCCTAGGTGCAAATCATGGCCGCCCGCGGTCTGCCAAGCTCCCAAGCCGGAATCCGCATAAACGACCCTGAGTTCTTCATCTGGGCGATCGAAGAACTGGCCCCAAAAATCTTGAAGCTCCACATTCCGTTGGACGACCGGAGAGTTCTTGCCGCTTTTCAGCAGAATTCTGGTCAATGCAATTGAAGTCACTACTGTGATCAGAAAAAAAGCCATGAGCGGTGCCCAATATCGGATCAGTGGATGCCGCTCTTGCGGTGTAATCAGCGGATGCCGCTCTTGCGAAGTAGTGTCGGGGCCTTTAATTGCCCGCGGCACCACCGGCGCATCGTGCGGAGCCCCGAAACGCGGACTAAATTCAGGGACATATGTTCCCTTAGGTACTGTAATGACGATCGGCTCTTCGATTCCCTCCGTCGCGAAGTATCTCCCAAGCCGCTCTCTGAGCTCGCGCGCGCGGACCCGGACAATATTGTCGTCCGCCGGGTTGTAGTCCGGCTTGCGGCCAAGCACGTCTGCGCCAATGCTCTGTTCTTTGATTCTCCCAGCCCGCCCGCTCAATGCATGGTCGCAAATGTAGAGCAAGAAGGCTTGCATTGCGGGTGCTCCGCAAAATGCTCCACTATTGATTACTCGCTGAACCAACTGACTTTGGTCCGTCGCCCCCAAGAGCGGACCAACGCCGTCCAGATTCGACCTCGGATGCTCCTCAAGGCGTCTCACAATCGCGTATCTTACTGTAAAGTGCCTGTAAACACAAGGCTTGATTGCGGTTAATTTGCGCATGCCACTATACGAGACGAGTGAGGATGACCTCAAATGCCTTGAGAACTCCCGGGCGCAGGCTCAGAGCCGTGGATTTCAATGAGTTATGAAACTGCCGGTCGATTGGGAGGGGCGTTAAAACCGGTTAGGTCTATCTGATCCTCCCAATTTACGGTTATTCACTGTACAAATTCCCGCGCGCTACCTAGGATTCGTGCTGCCTGGGGATGGCGGGAAGAGAAATTCATCAGGTCTACACCTGAAGAAAACTAAAGGGTTCTATGGTGATGATCTGAACGACCTGCAGCCGGGTAACAACGATATCCGATCCAGAAGACGGCAATCATTTCGTGCAATTCAGGAGGCAGCGGAAAAATGTCTAGTTGGTTTATTTCAAGAAGATCAGCGTCTCACCACTCGAACCGTTCCAAAGATCTCAGTGGCGAGCTGGGAGACTTCACACATCTTTTTGTGTGTGTACTAAAAACATTGGTCATGGTGGTCGGATTGTCCCTTGCGCTGACTTCGTCGGCCCTGGCGCAGCAGGATCAAGGAGCGATTACGGGCACCGTTCAAGACCCGAGTGGCGCGGCGATACCCCACGCCCATGTCATTCTCACCAACACAGATACAGGCCAGGTCCTTGAAACCAATTGCGATGCGGTTGGCGTTTATATCTTCTCACCTGTGAAGATTGGCAACTACCAGGTCAGCGCGAGCGCGCCTGGATTTGAGACGACGACCCAACTGAACTTACGTTTGAACCTGCAGGAGAGGCTGAATGTAGTTTTAACGCTAAAGCCTGGCAATGTGACCGCGACCGTTACGGTCACTGAGGCGCCGCCCTTGCTGCAGGCGGGAGACGGTTCGGTGGGTCAGGTACTGAGCACAAGCACTATCAATGACACCCCTCTCAACGGCCGCAATTGGGTATTCATCGCGCAACTGACAGCTGGCGCTGATCCAGGAACCGGGGCTCGCGGGCAGGGCGACTTTGATGCCAATGGGCAACGAGCCGAGCAAAATAACTTCGTCCTCGATGGTGTAGATAACAACACAAGCTCCGTCGATTTTCTGAACGGCTCAAGCTATGTGGTGCGGCCGCCTCCGGACGCGCTGGCCGAATTCAAGATTCAAACCGCGGACTACAGCGCCGAATTCGGCCATTCGGCGGGAGCCACGCTGAACGCCAGCATCAAGTCCGGTACGAACGAAATCCATGGCGACCTCTGGGAATACGTTCGCAATACTGCTCTTGACGCACGTAATTTTAATGCCCTGACAATTCCCGCGTATCACGAGAACCAATTTGGCGCAACACTGGGTCTTCCCATTTTGCGCAATAAGCTCTTCTTCTTTGGCGATAGCGAAGCGAATCGAATTGTCTTTGGCAACACCACCACAAATAACGTTCCTACGCCTTTAATGCGCCAAGGAAATTTCTCGGAGCTTCTTAGTACCAGTCTGAGCGGTACTTCACAGGGAACTCAACTCTACGAGCCAAACTCGGGAGGCACGGTAAAGCTTACATGCAACGGCCAGAACAACGTCTTTTGTGCAAACCAGATAGATCCAGTTGCCCAATCCATTCTTAACTTGTTTCCATTGCCCAACGCCAACAACGGCGACACATATAATAATTACGTTGTCAATGTAAACGATCGGGATAATACCGCTCAAGCCGATGCGCGGGTAGATTATGACATCAGCAGTAGGGACCAGGCTTTCGCGAGGTATAGCTACGATCACGAAATACAAGTTTATCCGCCGCTGTTCGGCATCCTCGATGGAAGCGCCTATAACGCGGACGGATACAACATTGACCTTGCGGGGAACCTTGCGCTGAGTGAGACGCACACTTTCAGTCCAACGCTAATCAATGAGTTTCGTTTCGGATACAACTACCTTCGCACTCTCTTGGAGGCAGAAAACGAAAACACTGATCTTTCGTCAACTCTGGGGTTAGGAGGCATCCCATACACACTGGGTACAGGCGGGCTTCCCTATTTCAGCGTGTCTGGACTTACCGCGTTCGGGACCCCCTCCTATAACCCCAGCAGGGAGCATGAGAACGTGTATCAGATTTTGGATAACGTGACCAAGATAGTCAGTAATCATGCGCTGAAAGCGGGGCTTTCGCTGCAGGCGTTCCGCATTGCTACCTTGGAGGGACAGTATTTTAGAGGTGATTACACGTTTAACGGTCAATATACCAGCGACCTGAAGGCTGCCTTTACTGGTAGCGGCGTAGCTGACTTTTTAGCCGACCAGGTAGAGGCCGCAAGCCTATCATCTCCGCTGGCGCCGTTTAACGATGTGCGGTGGAACCG
>JASIJW010000395.1:0-9007 GCA_030050035.1 Acidobacteriaceae bacterium
CACGTTCTTTTCGATTGGCGGCGGCTTCATTGTCGAAGACGGCGCCGGTGAATCACAGGCGGGCCGCGCGCCGCAGGTTGCGGTTCCATATCCCTTTAAGAATGCTGCCGAACTGGTTGGCGCAGCCGACGCACGGGGGCTTTCCATCAGCGAAGTGATGCTGGCCAACGAGCGCGCATTGGCCGGCGACGAGAACGGCCCCGCTTCCGCTGAAAAAATTTATGAGGGGATCGAACACATCTGGCATGCGATGCGCACCTGCATGGAGCGCGGCATGGCGACTGAAGGAATTCTGCCCGGCGGATTAAATGTTCGCCGGCGCGCCAAGGGGCTGGCTGCGCGTCTGCGCGAAAAGGAAGCGGCGGGAAAAGCAGCCGACCCGCTGGCGCCGCTCGACTGGGTGACGGTGTACGCGATGGCGGTGAACGAGGAGAACGCGGCCGGCGGACGCGTGGTGACGGCGCCGACGAATGGAGCCGCGGGCGTAGTTCCCGCCGTGGCGCGGTATTACGAGCGGTTTGAAGAGGGAGCGAGTCGCGAAGGGATGATGCGATTCTTTCTGACTTCGGCGGCCATTGGAATTCTTTACAAGATGAATGCTTCTATCAGTGGTGCGGAAGTGGGATGCCAGGGTGAAGTGGGCGTGGCCTGCTCCATGGCTGCTGCTGGACTGGTTGCCGCACTGGGCGGAACGAACCACCAGGTGGAGCACGCTGCGGAGATCGCGATGGAACACAATCTGGGAATGACCTGTGATCCCGTGGGCGGGCTGGTGCAGATCCCTTGTATTGAACGCAACGCGATGGGCGCGGCCAAGGCCGTGCAGTCGGCGCGCCTCGCGCTGAACGAATCGGGCCAGCATAAGGTCTCGCTCGACCAGGTGATCCGAACGATGTACCTGACCGGGCTCGATATGCAGTCTCGCTACAAGGAGACCAGCCTTGCGGGGCTCGCGTTGAACGTCATCGAGTGTTGAGAGAAGCGCGAAAGGCGCATGAACAGCGGTGATTTACTCCATGCGTCGGCAATGAGAGCGCTCAGATCTCTTCGCGCGTGCAATGCGATGACGGTCCGCGGGCTCGTTGCGAGTTCCAAGCCGGAAAAAATTATTGATCATTTTTCCACTCTCATGTCGTTTTTTTCTTGACATCGTCTCTGCGTGAATCTATACATTCTTCAACTGCAATGTATACATTGCAGAATCGATGCAACCCATCGAAAGGGAGAATAGGCAAATGGCAACCAAGAAAGCAGCCAAGAAGGCACCCGCGAAGAAGGCCGCAAAGAAGGCCGCCAAGAAGTCCTCGAAGAAGAAGTAAGCGGACTTCAGACAACCTAAAAGGCAACACTCCAGGGGGACGCTCAAGCGTCCCCCTTAGTGTTTCTGCGCACAGCAAGCATTTGAAAGTGCGCATAGACTGGATAAAGAGAGCGACATGACGAGATGACCCGCCGCCGCTGGATTGCCGAGTACTGGGACGAAGCCACCGCCACGCTGACCGGCGCGCAGGCCGAGCACATGGCGCGCGTGCTGCGCGCGCAGCAGGGCATGGAGGCAGATGTGGTCGCGGGCGGCCACGTGTTCCATGCGGAGGTAGCCGCTGTTCGGCTGAATCACGAGCTGAGTGAAGTCCGGTTCAATCTACTGGCCGAACTCGAGGCTGATCCGGCGCTGCCCATTACGATGGTAATTGCGGTTTTCAAGTTCGACCGCATGGAATGGGCGCTCGAAAAAGCCACGGAGCTGGGCGTGGCCGCGATTGCGCCGGTGATTGCGCGACGAACCGAGAAGCACCTGGCCGAAGCAGCGCAAAAACGCGCAGAGCGATGGCGGCGCATCGCGCATGAAGCGGCCAAGCAGTCGCGGCGCTCCGATGTGCCGGCAGTTCACGATCCCGAACCGCTGGCGGCGCGCGTCAAGGCGGCAGCAGCGGGAACGCGCATTGTGCTCGCCGAGCAGGAGCGTACGACTACGCTGCGTGCAATCGTCGCAGAGGCGCTCGAAGGCTCGGGCGAAGAGATGCCGGCGATAGAGATTGCCATTGGGCCGGAAGGCGGATGGGCTCCGGCGGAAGAAGCGCTGTTCGATGCAAATGGATGGAGAGCAGCTTCGCTGGGGCCGCGGATTTTGCGCGCAGAGACGGCGGCGATTGCCGCGCTGGCGGTGGTGGGGTCGTGCCTGGAGTGAGATTAGTTTGATCTTATAGCGACACGCCGCGCTTCCATGGGATGAAATCGACTTGGCCGCGCTGCTCGGAGTGGGTAAGACGTTCGCCGCTGGCTACTGCAATTGAAAGCTCCAGCAGTTTTTCAGCACAGTCCGCGATTGTCGCCTTACCTTCGACGATGGGACCGGCGTCGAAGTCGATGATGTCGTTCATGCGCTGGGCGAGCGCGGTGTTGGTGGAAATTTTTACCACTGGCGCGATGGGGCTGCCGGTGGGCGTGCCCAGGCCGGTGGTGAAGAGCACGATGTTGCAGCCGGCTCCAACCTGCGCGGTAACGCTTTCGACGTCGTTGCCGGGCGTGCACTGCAGCGTGAGACCGGAACGGCGAACGTACTCGGGATAATCGATGACGTCCGAGATGGGCGAGACGCCGCCCTTGCGCGCCGCGCCGGCCGACTTGATGGCGTCGGTGATGAGGCCGTCGCGAATGTTGCCTGCCGAGGGATTGAAGGCGAAGTCCGACTGCACGGCGCGCGCCCGCGCGGCGTAAGTCTGCATTAACGATGCAAAGCGCTCGGCCAATTCGTCTGTGACGCAGCGGTTGATGAGCTCCTGTTCGACGCCGTGCAACTCGGGAAACTCGGAAAGCATGGTTTTGCCGCCCGCGCCGGCGACGACATCCGACACATATCCGACTGTTGGGTTTGCCGAGATGCCGCTAAAGCCGTCCGATCCGCCGCACTGGAGTCCCACGGTGAGCGCGGCGAGCGGAGCGGGTGCGCGCTGGGCGCGGTTGGCGTCGGCGAGCGCGGCAAAGGTTTCGTCGATGGCGCGGCCAAGCAAAGCGCTCTCGGTTCCGGACTTCTGCTGATCGAAGACGAGCACCGGCTTGCGCATTGCGGGGTCGACACCGGAATCCAGCGCGCGAAGCTGCTCGAGCAGCAGGCCGGTCTGCGCGTTCTGGCAGCCAAGGCTGAGCACGGTTGCGCCGGCGACGTTGGGGTGGTGAATGTAGCCGGCGAGCAGACCGCAAAGCGCCTGCGCATCCTGGCGCGTTCCGCCGCAGCCGAGTTGATGGGTGAGGAAGCGGATACCGTCGAGGTTTGGGAAAATCTTGCTCCGCACGGGTTCCGCGTCAGAGCTCTCCCGGCCGATGAGTTGCCGCACGCGCCTGCGGTAAGCGGAGTTTGCGCGGCCGTAGCCAAGCTCTTCTTCGAGCGCGTCGCGCATCTGCTCCACGTTACGGTTTTCGCAGAAGACCAACGGCAGCACGATCCAATAATTGCGTGTGCCCACCTGGCCGTCGGCGCGGTGGTATCCCATGAAGGTTCGGTTCTTCCATTGGGTTGAGTCGGGCGTGGCCGCCTGCGATGGACTGCGCCTGGTGGTATAGGCAGCAGTGCGGTGCCGAATGTTTGAGGTGGTCACCAGGCCGCCCTGCGCAATGGGATGCACCACCTCGCCAACAACCATGCCGTACATCACGATCAACTCGCCGGGTTGGAGCGCGGCGAGCGCCATCTTCTGCTTGGCGGGGATGGTCTCGGCAGGTCTGCAGGTTTGGCCCGAGCCATAGAGAACAGGCGCGCCCGGTTCGAGCGTGGCGAGGGCGACGAGGACGTTGTCGCGTGCATCGAGTTGGAGAGCAACTTGGGACATGGCGCACATCACAGGCCAGCATACATCCGGTGAACCGGTTGTGGTCTCGCGCTACGGCCGCGCAAAGTGCAGCAACAAACCGGCTAGCGCGCCGCCGACGAGGTCGCCAATGATCGGGATCGGCGCATATCTCCAATTCGATCCGCCTTTGCCGGGAATAGGCAATAGCGCGTGCATGATGCGCGGGCCCAGGTCGCGCGCCGGGTTGATGGCATAGCCGGTTGTTCCTCCGAGCGAGAGGCCGATGCCCCATACCAGGCTGCCCACAAGCCATGGACCGAGGCCGGCAGCCGGGCCGCTCATCGAAACGCCCTTTGAAAACATGCAGGCGGCGACGATGACCAGCACCATGGTGCCGACGATTTCACTGACGATATTCAGCAGCGGGCTGCGCACCGCGGCATTGGTGCAGAAGACGCCGAGCTTGGCCGCGGGGTCGGGTGTAAGGCGCCAGTGCGGCGCGTAATGCAGCGCCATCAGCGAGGCGCCGGTCATGGCGCCCAACAACTGCGCCGACCAGTAGATGAGCACCAGGGAAAAATCGCCGCTGGAGACCGCCGCGGCCAGTGTCACAGCGGGGTTGATGTTGGCGCCGGGGCTGCCGAAGGCCTGCGCGACCATAACACCGCAAAGCACGGCCAAAGCCCAGCCAGTGGTGATCACCATCCAGCCGGAGTCGGCTGCGTACGACTTGCGCAGCGTTACTCCCGCGCACACGCCATTGCCCAGCAGCACCAGGACGAGCGTGCCCATGAATTCGCCCCACCACACAGAATGCATGAAAGCTCCCTCTCGATTTGCGCGGCTGCGCGGAGAGCAGCAGGGCGCGATGAAGAAATAAATTTCGAGAACGGAACATTCTCGCCTGCCGGGGCGTGCCTAGCCAAGCGAGTTATGTTCGCGAGGCGTTGCCGAGCTGTCGGGCAATTGCCTGACAGCGCCGTGTAGGACGATTCTCGACAGCCGCGCGGCAGTCTTCGAATCGAGGACTGTGCGGCTAACCCGCGATACGCGGGGGTGCATCGGACAGGCATGGAAACAGGCCGGACAGAACGAAAAGAGAGGGCCGAAGTGCTGCGCCTGATCGACGTCCGCGCCTGACAAGGAGCCCCATGAGGAAGCAATCGACGATGCATCGCAGCAGCCGGTCACCCGAAATCGAAACTCCCACAACTACATTTCCCGCTCCAGTGAGAACCGAAACCCAACCGAAGGGTCTGCATGCACGCGACCGCGCCAGACCTACGCACCTAGATACCGGCGCAGCAGAATCGCACACGCAGCCGGTGGATATGCCGCGTCACACGGATACAGCATCGACGAGCTCAGACCAGTCGGATGCCTCGGCGGGACCGGGCGGTTCACGAACGCGGCCGCACTGAGCGGCACTTGCAGGCGGGCGAGATTGGTGGCGAAGGACGCAAGGGTAGGGACAGATTGATGGCGCAGGAGGGATTTATGGCACAGAAGAAGAGCGAAGCGAACAACGCGCTGCAGCGTGATCTGGCCTCCTGTTATGGCGACGGGCACTGGCCGATTCCTGTGGCCGGCGAAGACCGCAACGAGTCTGTGTATCGCAACCCGGTGGGCGCGCAAAGCGGCTACACACTAGAAGGGCAACGCACGGGGCCCTGCGAAGCCGAGCCGGCAGGCAGCGAGTCGCCGCGGCGCGGGACGACCGCGATAAGAGCCGCGATAAAGGCCGCGATAAAGCGTAAGACACATGCATGGGTTGAGGAGCCAAAAGGACGATGACGAGCAAAGCGACTGAACGAAGCAACGACAATCCTGTCCGCGAACACGAGCCGCAGGTTCCACCGGGGCAGCCGCATGCGGGGCACAGGCACTCGCAGGCGGCGCATCTCGACTCTGGTGCGGCAGAGCCGCACACCAAACCGGCTGGAAACTTGCGGCACGGACCGTATCACGGTCCTTATTCGGGTGGGCGCAAGCAGCCGTGAGAGGCTTGCCAGCCCATAAGGAAAGCGGGGCGAACGGCAACGGCGCCGTTTCGCGGGGAGTTTCATCGGAGTTCATTATGGCGGTGCAGAAGAGTCCGCATACGCAGTCTCAGCAAAACACGCACTTTGCGCAAACCGACCTTGACGCCAACGTGCCCGAGCAGCGGCTCGGCACTGGCCGCGACGCTCAAACCTACGAGAATTATGAAGGCGCGCAGATGGGAGCGCAGCGCTCGCCGCGGCGGATGCCTGCGTCGGCGCATCCGCTCAACGTGGAGCCGCAGTCGGCGGCGTTTGAAGGGTCGCTGCGCAGCCGCATTTTCGATGATGCCGACAAGCAGGGCATCTCGTCGCGTTCCAGCCGGGCAGAACGGCCCGGTCAGCGTAAGGTGGTGAGCGCGCGCACCGACGCGCGTGCGGGAGTAAATCATGCAGCCAGGAAATCGGACTGATTCGAAGCCGCGAATTCGAATCCAGATACATGCGAGGTGAATCTTGGGGCCGCGAAGCGAGTTGACGCGCGAAGAATTGAACCAACTGGCGGAGTTCTGGAGCGAGGAGAACGACGCCCTTTCCGTATATTTCCAGCCGCCCGCAACCTCCGAGCTTGCCCACCGCGAAGAGCCGGTAATAGCCAAGGAAAACATCCAGCAAAAGCTGCGAAGCCTGCAGGGCAGCAGTGCGGCCGACCGCAAGGACATTCGACGCGTAATCGAGACGATTGGCGATATGCGGGGCAATCACCGGAAATGCAAAATCATCTTTGCCTGCGCTGCGCAGAACTTCTGGCGCGAGTATGATCTGCCGGGCGATTTCGGGGTGCGGCTCGAGGTGGGAAGCTCATTTATGCTGGCGCCTCTAGTGACGCAGCAGCAGATGCGGCGGCGTTACTCAATCGCGCTTGCTGACCGGCACCGAGCGCGGCTGCTGCTGCTTGAAGCGCGCGAGATTGTGGAGCAGGATCCGGTGCTCGAGGCCGAAGAAGGGCTCGAGAAGCTGCGCACCACCGGCGCGCGCAAGTCGGTCCACATTGAGCGCAAGAAAGAAGAACGGGTGCGGCGGCACTACGCGTATCTGATGGACCTGTTGCTGCACTTTTACGAACACGGCGATTTCGACGGGCTGATCATCGGCTGTCGCAGCGAAACGTGGCCTGAGATCGAAGCGGAGCTGCACCCCGAGTTGGCGCGCGTGCTTGCCGGCCGCTTTACGTGCGATCCCGGGCAGGCGACGCAACAGGAAATCGCCGAAAAGGCGCAGGCGATTATCGATGAATACGACCGCCGGGAAGAAGAGACGTTGCTTCTGCGAGTGGCCGGCGGCGCTGCTTCCGGCGGGCTGGGCGCGCTCGGCTATGAGAGGGTGTTGGATGCTCTGGAAAAGCATGAGGTGCGCATGCTGCTGTTTCCGGCCAACCATGACGGCCGCGAAAAGCCGGTCTCTCTCTGCTCAAATTGCGGGCATCTGGAATTGGACAATCTGAATATGGGCGAGCCGGCGGCATGCGGCCTGTGCGGAGGGAGCATGCGGCGTTTCGCGTATCCCGAGGAGGCGCTGTTGCGGCATGCCCTGGGCCGCTCGATCCAGGCCCGCTCGATTAAGGCTCCGTCGATTGAGATGAGGATGCTGACCTGGACGCGTCTTGCACCAGATCAGCAGGTGGGAGCGTGGCTGCGCTTCCGCGCGCACCGCAACACGCCGCTGGCAATAGCCGGCTGAGAGCCGGCGGAACGCTTTTGCATTCGGGCTATGCGACTTTTTTCGAGCGCGAGCGGGGCTTGGCTATAGGGCTCTTTTCCTTTTTCAGGGTGTCCGGTTTCAGGGTGTTCTCAACCGGTTGCCCCGAACTGGCCGCGGAGCTGGTGTCGACCGGTTCATCGCCGAAATCCCTGGCGCCGTAGTCGTAGTCAGTGCCACCGTCTTCGTTCTGCTTCTCCTGAGGGATGCTGGTGCGCTCTGCCTCATTGGTCTGCCAGCCTTGCTCCCGCGCACGTTCGCTGGCAAGGCCCGAAGTGTGGGGCGTAAAACCTGCAGGCTCGCGCTTCTCGAATTTTTTCGCCATGGCGGCGCACCTCCGGATGGGGGGTGAGATGGAGAGCGGCAACCGCAGGATGCCCGCGCATGCGCTGCGCAAGGGCAACTTCTGCGCGTTCATGCGCTTCCGAATTGGACAGGGATGGTGTGCTATGGCCGGGAATGGCGAAAAGAAACACGATAAGCACGCGGATAGCGGCGTTACGCCTCGCAGAAAGAAAAAAGAAAGCGCCAAAACCGGAGAGCAGGCACGGAGCCACAGCGACGCGGGCGCTCTGCGGGAGCCGTGGCAGATGGAGAACACTTGCGGCGATGAGGTGAGCGTGCCGGCGATTCATCACGTGGGGCCGACGCTCGAATCCGATCCGGAGTTTAACGACATACCTTCATCGGGCCCAACGCCGGAGGCGATCATCGCCAAGATAGGCGCTCCTCTGCCAGGTGAGGGAGTCGACCGCGACATCGACGCACTGCCCGAGCTGGAGAACAAGGCCGCCGGGGGTGAACGGCTGCGCACGCGGCTGCCGGGCGATACCAGCTCCGACCCGCACACCGACCTGGACCTGGGTAGCGCCGCAACCTTGCAGCATCGCGGCAGAGGCAAGCATCGCGCAGCCTGAGCCGCATCAGGGCAGCCTGAGCCGCATCAGGATTGTGCAACTGGATTCAAGGCGGCACGATTCCGGCGTTCAAGTGCGAGCTTGTGGCTGCGGGCGCGATCCGCCGATTCACCTTGCTCCAGCGAATGCTTCATCCGCCGAGGGAGCGCTTTTCTTCCCACGAGACATTCCACCATTTCTTTACTGCGCGGGATATAGGATCGCAGTTACTATTTTTGCGGAGTGCAGCCGGGCAGGCGCCGCGGTACTTGCGAGACATGTGCCGCCTGGCGAAGGGAGGATGGATGACGCTGACGCGGAGGATGTGGCGAGAAGCGATTCCAGAAACGATCGTGAAATCGATTCTGGGGAGATCGATTCTGGGAGTGATCTGTGTGGGGGCGATAACGATGAGCGCGACAGCAGCGGCAGCGCAGCAGACTGCGAGAACGCAGCAGCAGAACCATCGGTGGGCAATCGTGGTGCACGGCGGCGCGGGCGTGATCGAACGCAAATCGATGACGCCGGAACGGGAAGCTGAGTATCGCGCGGGCATGAAGGCCGCGATCGAGGCAGGCGTGGAGGT
>JASIJW010000396.1:0-4585 GCA_030050035.1 Acidobacteriaceae bacterium
TCCAGTTCACTGGCTGCCACGGCGCCCGGCGACTCTTTGGGATTTGCGCCCTGAAAGCGATAGGGGTAACAAGTCGGAATGTGAACAAATCCCGGCACGCGCGGCTCAAACATCTTCCAATAGGCGGAGATGCCCGTGGCACTCATCGTCTGGAGCGTCACGCCATGGTATCCGTGAATTCTTGAGATGATCTTTACTTTTTCCGGCTTACCTAATGCTTTCCAGTAATAGCGCGCCGTTTTGAACGCTGATTCGTTCGCCTCGGCGCCGCCCGAAGTGAAGAACACTGCAGCCATTGCAGGCGCCAACCCTATTAGACGTTCGGCCAACACGATCGAGGGAATGGTCGCCGACCCTGCATATCCTGAAAAATAGGCGATGGTCTTCATCTGTTCTGCAACGGCATCGGCCATCTCGGCACGCCCATGTCCGATGTTCACGTTCCACAGACCGGAGAGACCGTCGATGTACTCCCGGTCTTCTATATCCCGGATCCGGATGCCATCTCCGCTGGCGCAGATCAGTGTGTCCTGCTCATCGATCGGGTGATGCAGGGAGTGAATCTGATATTTCCTGTCAACAGTCGCCAGTTCGCTGGAGAGCATTCCGAGGTCCTCCCTTTCATTTTTGCCGTGATGCTCTTAGCCTAAACTAACTTGTCGTCATTGACTTTCAGACGCCAACATTTCCCGGAAGAGTTCGCATGATGACCTCAATTGCCTCACAGCCAGCCGGAGCCCCGATTACCGTATCTGCTACAGAGCTTCTCATTGCCAACCAGTGGGTTCCGAGCGAGTCAGGCGAGAGGTTTGCCACCCGTAATCCGGCCACCGGCGAAGAGATTTGTCAGGTGGCCGCGGCCGGCGCTCCCGACGTGGACAAAGCGGTCCGAGCAGCGCGCAGTGCGTTTGAGCGCGGACCCTGGCCGAGAATGAATGCCTCCGAGCGCGGCCGACTGCTGCACCGTCTCGCCGATCTCATCGAGTCCCATGGCGATGAACTCGCCCGTCTCGAATCGCTAGATAATGGAAAGCCTATTTCCCTGGCGCGGCGCGTGGATGTGGCGAAAACCGTGGGCTGCTACCGGTATTTTGCCGGATGGGCTGATAAGGTTCACGGGAAAACCATTCCTATTGATGGCGAGTACTTCTGCTATACGCGCCATGAACCGGTTGGCGTGGTGGGCCAGATCATTCCCTGGAATTATCCGATGCTCATGCAGGCCTGGAAGCTTGCCCCTGCTCTGGCAACCGGAAATACCGTGGTTCTGAAGCCGGCAGAGCAGACACCTCTTACGGCTCTGCGGATCGGAGAGCTCATACTCGAAGCGGGCTTTCCTGAGGGAGTTGTAAATCTTCTGCCGGGATTCGGCCCGACTGCTGGCGCGGCGATTGCCGGCCACAGGGACGTAGATAAGGTCGCATTCACCGGGTCTACTGAGGTGGGGCGCTTGATTCTGGCTGCAGCCGCCAAATCGAATCTGAAACGGGTCACGCTGGAGATGGGCGGCAAGAGCCCCAACATCATCTTCTCCGACGTCGATCTTGACGAAGCCGTGGAAGGAGCCCACCTCGGCTTGTTCTCCAATCAGGGACAGGTCTGCTGCGCCGGTTCCCGGGTCTACGTTGAGCAGTCGATCTACGACGCCTTTGTTGAGAAGAGTGCGGACCGTGCCCGCAGGCGGATCGTCGGGGACCCTCTGGACCCGGCCACGGAGCAAGGCCCTCAGGTCGATCAGGAGCAGTTCGAAAAGGTAATGAACTATATTGAATCGGGCCGAGCAGAGGGCGCCGCACTGGCGTGGGGCGGGAGCAGAGTCGGTACACGCGGGTACTTTGTCGAACCCACAGTCTTTGCCGACGTGCGGGACGACATGAAGATCGCCCGGGAAGAGATTTTTGGACCAGTCATGAGCGTTATTCCGTTCCGCGATCTCGATGACGTCGTCCATCGTGCCAACCACAGCATCTATGGCCTTGCCGCCGGCGTCTGGACTCGCGACATCCGCAAGGCCCATGCAGTCGCCAACAGCATTCGCGCCGGAACAGTCTGGATCAACTGCTACAACGTTCTGGATACGCGAGCTCCGTTCGGCGGATTCAAGCAATCGGGGATCGGGCGAGAACTTGGAGAATACGGTCTCCAGCAGTACACCGAAGTCAAGACGGTTACGATGAAGCTCTAACCTGAGGATGTTGTGCAGAAGCCCAATCTTCGAGACTTCCCAATGAAAATGATTCTCCTATAATTCCGCATGTTCGTGAGTCAAAATAGAAATCTTGAAAATAGAAATCTTTGTATAAAAGCATCCATTCGATCTGCACGCTGATCCGGACGTAGAGCACACACGGAACTCCTCCCATTTGCGCCCACCGAGCGAAGAGCAGAAATGAGGAATGAGTGAAAGGAAGAGTTGGGCAGCGCGGAGTTTTGGTTGCTCTCGCAGTCGGCGTCGTTGCCCTTGGCATGCTTCTCTTCGCAGCTTCGCAAACAAAGCTTGTAGGCGAGGAGATGACCCCCGCAGGAGTGAAGCGCATCACCTCCCAATACCTGAAGATGCGCGACGGCCTCCGCATTGCGATCGACGTGTGGCTGCCTGAGGATTATCACACCGGCGAAAAGCTGCCGGTGCTCATCCGCAGCACACGCTATTGGCGTCGTTCACAGCCGCGTCTCGGGCTCCGCCTTGAAGTCCTTCTGCACATGAAGCCACCTGACGTTTTGCTCCGAGCTCAGGATGAATATTTCAGCCGGCGGCGCTTCATTTTGGTGATTGCCGATATGCGCGGCAGCGGCGCCAGCGAGGGGAACCTCGACAATCTCTATTCGCCGGCCGCAATAGCCGACCTCGGCGAACTGGTCGCCTGGGCGAAGAGACAGGCCTGGTCGAATGGCCGGATTGGCACCTATGGTACGTCTTATGAAGCCAATTCAGCTGAATTCACCGCGGCGGCTGGTGGGTCGGGAGTGCGCGCCGTTGCTTCACTATACGGCGATTTCGACCTGATGCTCGGATTCCTGCGGCCTGGCGGTGTGTATGATCGCGCGGTTATCGAGCCGTGGAGCAGTTGGATCTACGCTCTCGATCGCAATGACGTGTGCGCCGCGGGAGGAAAGACGGGCCTGCGATGCCTCCTGGCGAAGATGATCAACGGCGGCGTCGCGCCCGTTGATTCCGATCGGGATGGGCGCGAATTGGCGGCTATTGTTACTCGCCGCCACAACGCAAGGCTTTCTGACGTCTTCGAGAAACTCGAATTCCGCGATGACACGTACCCGAGCCAAACCGGCCCGATGATGCTGAATCCGATCACCACGTACGGTCTTCAGCAGCCGATCGAGGCTTCGCGTGCTCCCCTGTTGATATGGTGCGGCTGGCAGGATGCCGGTACGGCAGACGGTGCGCTCAGCCGCTATCTTAACTTTTCAAACACTCAGATTGTAAGGCTGGGCCCGTACACCCATGGCGGCGGCCACGGCACCGACCAGTTTCTGCGCAACTTCGATCCGCCCGATCCGCCGCGCGAAGAGCAATGGCGGATGCAAGCCGACTTCTTCGACGGCCAGTTGCGCCAGGACCCGCCTGCCGTGCTGCATTCCCACATCGACTACTATACCTTTGGCGAAGGTAAATGGCATACGACGGCAATCTGGCCGCCGCAAGGGATGAAAGCCGTCTACTACTACTTCGGCGAGAAGCATCGCCTCGAGACCGACGCGCCGAACGGCAGCAGGAGTGAAGACGACTACCAGGTCAATCTCGCATCAGCGAGCGGCGCGGAGAATCGCTGGCTGACGCAGGATGGGGGCGGCTATGTGGACTATGGCGATCGGAGCCATGAGGACAAAAAACTGCTGACCTATACCAGCGATCCGCTGACGCAGGATACCGAGGTTACCGGAACTCCGATCATCCACCTCTACCTGTCGTCAACGGCTGCAGACGGAGCCGTCTTCGCCTATTTTGAAGACGTCGGTCCCGACGGCCGCGCGACTTACATCACCGAAGGCGACTTTCGTCTTATCAACCGAAAGATTGCTACCGAGCCCTTGCCCTATGAGCCTCTGGGCCCGCGCCACAGCTTTCGGCGCGCCGATGCAGTTCCGATAGTTCCGGGACAGGTAAACGAAGTCGAGTTCAAGCTGTTTGCGATTTCGGCGCTGCTCAGGCGGGGCCATCGCATTCGGATCGCCTTAGCTGGCGCCGACAACCCCACCTTTGACCAGATTCCCGCCGGCCAGGTGCCGCGCTGGGCGATTTACCGCGATCGAGGGCATCCTTCCTCTCTCGAATTGCCGATGAAGGCCCGTTAGCCCGGGAAGCAGATCACTTTGAAGCAGTCCTTGAGAGCTTAATGGCAGGTCAGTCTGGAAAGCCGTTCGAGGCTGCGCATCACCTCGTCGGAATCAATTCCGAAATCAATCAGACATGCAATCTCATCGAGGAATACGATGAATCCGATTACTTCAGAGATTACGACAAATTTGTCCAGGCAGCACGCAAAGAGCGGGCAGGTTCCGTTTCTTGATGTGCGGGCCACCTATCTGGCCATCAAGCAAGAGATGGATGCGGCCCTGGCCGAGG
>JASIJW010000397.1:0-11296 GCA_030050035.1 Acidobacteriaceae bacterium
GGTTGTTTGCAGATTCCTTCGATTCAATGACTTACAAAGGCGGATGTGGCGGCCATGCCCATTGTAAAGACTGCTTCCCGGGCAGAATTGCCGTTTTCTTTGAGTTCGAATCGCTATGGAACGATTGTGGCGGATTTGGAGTTAATTCACTGCAATGTTTGGAAGATTTTTTTCGGGGGCCTGAGTGCCAAAACAAACATAACTTGGGCCAAGCCGCCCCGAATGGCCCTGATTCCAAAAGTTGCAGTGAGAACAAGAGTCCCGGTCGTATTTGCCGCGAGCTCGGCTCTGTTCACTGAAAAGTAACTTCCAAGTTGGGCGGTAATTTCGTCCAGAAGACTTGATAGGCTCAAGCTGCCCTTTGCGTTCAGTATGCTCACGCAGATGCGATGATGAGCGTATGTCGGCTACCCGGCAATCACTAGTTGGACTGACGAGTAGCCGGGTTATGCGGGCGCAACGCGCTCGCTAGCGCACGGTCCGTTGCATCGATACCACTGCCGCGTCCCAGAGGTTTTGTTCAGGAGATTGGGATTCTGAATCGAGTGGCTGTAACGGCTTGGATTGATATGTATACAAGAGATTACACGTCCTTGCGCAGGCCTGCATGCAACTCATTGACAAATAAAGTCTGGCGGATTCCTGCAGAATGGTTATTCGATTGCTCCTATCAACTCATTCGGCCGTTTGCAGAGCAAGTCTACTTTCTGGGCAGAAGCCGGCGATTCTGGGCGGCAGCCGGCGATACAGGATGAAAGTTCTGTCCAATTTGCGGAGGAGCCGTGGTGGGCCCTTCCAAAAAAATCGGAACAACGAGCAGCGGTCAACTGGCAAGCCGGCGTCTCCTTAACCTCGTTTTGCTTCTCCCGGCAGGCCTGGGGTTGGCCATCGTCTTTCGAGTATTGGCGCCGCGCCTGTTGGTTGATCCTCGCTTCGATCCGCTGCTGATCTTCTTTGCCGGAGCTGCCGCCGCAGTGCTGGTTCTTCGCCTGATGGTGCAGCGCGAGCGCCGCGTGGCCCTGCAACTGGTGGTGAGTGAGATTGTGGGCGAAAGCTCGTCCCCCGAGATCGCGACCATGCGTATTCTCGAGGCCCTCTGTGTCTCCCAGGGGTGGGACGCTGCCTTCAGATGGGAGGTCAATGAGGAGGAGAACCGGCTGGAATTCTGCTCTGCCTGGGGGGCTCCGGGCCGGCACGCGGAGAACATCTCCCCGAATAGCATTGGGCTCACGCTCACCGATGCCGTCGATCTGCCAGGAAGGGTCTGGCAGTATGGCCGCCCGGTATGGATTACCGACCTAGCCTCCCTACCCCTCAGCCCGCGCGCTCAGGCCGCCCGGCGCCATGGAATGGTCTCCGGATGTGCGATCCCTGTGCGTGTAGGCAACAGAGTGTCAGGCGTTCTGGAATTTTATTGTCATTTTTGCCTTCGCGAGAATCCCGAGGCCATGGCGGCCATCGAGACAGTGGCCTCTTCGTTGGGGCAGATGTTGGCCCGCTCCCAGGAACGGGATCGGTTCGAGAGACTCTACCGTCAACAGGAGATCCTGCTCAACTCAGTTGCCGACGGCATCTGCGGTCTGGATAGCCACGGCCTAGTCAGCTTTGCCAACCCAGCCGCCGCCCGGCTCTTTGGCACATCGGCCCCCAGCCTGATCGGCAAGCCGGTGCATGTGCTGCTGCATGGCTCCGCGCCGTCCAGTGTGCGGTGTGGAGAGAACTGCGCTTTGCTGCGCGCCATCGGACGGTCGGTGGCCATCTCCGGCGAGGATACCTTCTTCCGCAACGACGGAAGTTCCTTTCCGGTCGACTATGCCCTGACCCCCATCCCCGATCCAGAGCGCTTTTCCGCGTCCGTGCTCAGCTTTCGAGACATCAGTCATCGCAATGCCCTTGACCGCCTCAAGAACGAGTTCATCTCTACCGTCAGCCACGAGTTGCGTACCCCACTCACCTCCATCCGCGGGGCGCTGGGCCTGCTCTCCCTGGATATTCAGAGCAAAATGAACGAGAAGGCGGCAAACCTTCTCCGCATTGCCCTCGCCAACTCCGACCGGCTCGTGTCCTTGGTCAACGACATTCTCGATTTGGAACGCCTCCAGAGTGGCCTCGAATCTCTCACTTTCCAACCTGTCAAGTTGGTCCAGATTATTCGCCAGGCCATTGACGGCATGCGCCCGGTGGCGGATGCCGCAGGCGTGCAGTTTATTCACGACACAACCGAAGTGGAGATTGCAGCCAACCCCGAGCGCCTGGTCCAGGTGCTCACCAATCTGCTCTCCAACGCCATCAAGTTCTCTCCGCCCAACTCCACAATCTTCATCACGCTGCGCCCAGACTCGGACGGCGTTACCCTCTCTGTTGCCGATAATGGCCGCGGCATTCCCGCCGACAAACTGGAATCCATCTTCGGCCGTTTCCAGCAGGTAGATGCCTCGGACTCCCGTCAGAAAGGGGGAACCGGCCTGGGACTGGCCATCTGTCGCAACATCGTCCAGCAGCACGCCGGCCGCATCTGGGCCGAGCGCAATTCCGTCCGCGGCTCAACCTTCCGAGTCTTCTTGCCGTACAATCCGGTCCCGGTGGAAACGCCGCGCCACGCTTCGGAAAAGGAAGCCAGCGACGGCGCCATCGTGGCGGCCTACGCCGACCCCGAATCGCGGCCGCAACCGAAGCAAATATTGAATCTAGTAAACTGAGCCGTCCTTAAATCGAGAGCCAGGCGACGGATTGTTTCCGTGTGGTCAACAACTCGGAAGTTCCTTCGGAGTACACAGCTCGCCATGATCTCCACTGGGCTCTAGCCGAAGATTCGGCACTCAGAATAAATAGTTGAAGATGGACGAACTTCGCTCAGGGATGACAGGGCAGGGTGGAGGCTTGTTGAATTGAGGCAGGAGGAGTGAATGCGGATCGCTTTTGCTGCGTCTGAATGTGTTCCCTTTGCGAAGACGGGTGGGCTGGCTGACGTGGTTGGGGCGCTGCCGCGGGAGATGGTGCGGCTGGGCCACGAGGTTTCGGTTTTTCTGCCGCTGTATACGCGGGTGAGGCCGAAGATCGAGCCGAAGATCGCAAAGGCCGGTGCGGAGCTGAACTATGCGATCCGTTCGCTGACCATTCCTTTCCGCTATTACAACCGGTTTGCAGACATTGTGGACGGCGGCGTGCGCGACGGCGTGCAGTTCTACTTTGTGGAGTGCGCGGAGATGTTTGACAGGCCGGAGCTTTACGGGCCGCCGGGCGGCGATTACACGGATAACGCAGAGCGGTTTGGTCTGTTTTGCCGGGCGGTGCTGGAGGCGGCGAAGCAGATCGGCGTTCCAGACGTTTTTCATGTGCACGACTGGCAGACGGGACTGATTCCGGTTTACCTGAAGAACACGTATGCGGCCGACGCGTTGCTGCGCCATGCGGCGACGGTGCAGACGATCCACAACGCGGCCTACCAGGGAACGTTTCCGCCGGCGACGACCGAACAACTTCTTTTCCCGTGGGACTTGTTCACCATGGACAAGGTGGAGCAGTACGACAAGTTCAATTTTCTAAAGGGCGGCGTGGTGTTCGCCGATCAGTTGACGACAGTAAGCCGCAGGTACGCCGAGGAGATTCAGACGCCGGAGTTTGGATGGTACCTTGATGGCGTGCTCAGGAAGCGCACCGCAGATCTGCACGGGATTCTGAACGGCGTGGATTACGAGCACTGGGATCCGGCGACGGATGGCAATCTGGCGGCGCATTACACGGCGGAGAATCTCGAAGGCAAGCGCGCATGCCGCAAGGACCTGCTGCACGCCTTTGGACTCGAGGACGTGGCAGAGACGACGCCGGTGATCGGGATTGTTTCGCGGCTGGCGATGCAGAAGGGCTTCGACATTGTGGAGAAGATCGCCGACGAGCTCGCGAGCCGCGACGTGGCCGTGGTGGTGCTGGGGACGGGCGAGCCGATCTACGAGAGCTTTTTCCGCGAGTGGGCCATCAGGTATCCGGACAAGGTGGCTGTTGAGATCCGCTACGATGAAGCGCTGGCGCACAAGGTGGAGGCGGGCGCGGACATGTTCCTGATGCCGTCGCGCTACGAGCCCTGCGGGCTGAACCAGATTTACTCGCTGAAGTACGGTACAGTGCCGATCGTGCGGGCAACAGGCGGTCTCGATGACACGATCGAGGAGTGGGACGCGAAGAAGGGAGCCGCGACGGGGACAGGGACGGGCTTCAAGTTTGCCGGGTTCGATCCGCGCGACCTGCTGGCAGAAGTGGATCGGGCGCTGGTGGCGTTCCGGAATAAGGCAGCGTGGCGGCGGTTGATGCACAACGGGATGACCGCCAACCATGAATGGAGCGGGCCGGCCCGGGAGTATGCGGCGGTATATGAGGCGGCGATGCTACGGCGGGGAAGTGCCTGAAGTCGTGCTCTGCTTCAAGCTCCTTAGATGGGACGCTTTCGGAGGCTTTCAGGCCACGCGACCGATTCCGTGCGGCGAGCCACCTGTCGCCGTGTGCTCCGGGTCGCTGGCCGCATCGGGCGCGGCGGGCAGGAAGACGGAAAACGTGGTTCCGCTTTTGCCGGGAGTTGTGGAGGTGTGGACCTGGATGGCGCCGGCGTGACTTTCCACGATGCTCTTGCTGATCCAGAGGCCAAGACCGGTGCCCACGTCCTTCTTGGTGGTGAAGAAAGGCTCGAAGAGGCGCGGGCGGATCTCCGCGGGGATGCCTGGGCCGGTGTCGGCGATGGTCAGGCGGACGCCGGGGATGCGAACTCCATTCCACTGCATTGCCGGCGAGACGCGGAGATGGATCTCGCCGCCGGCATCGAGCGCGTCGATGCTGTTGGCGAGGAGGTTGGCGATGACTTGGCGGATTTCGCCGGGAACCGCTAAGACTTCGCTGTTGTCGTCGATTTCAGAGCTAATCTTGATGCCCCTGTTGCGCATGCGCGGAGCAAAGACCGAGAGCAGCGACTCGACGATTTCGCCGAGGCGCACGCGGGCCACGCCTTTGGATTCGCGATAAAAGCCCAGGGTCTGCCTAGTGAGATGCGAGATGCGCTCGAGCTCTTCCTCGACCATGGAGAGATATTTCTGGATTTCTTCATTCGATTTCGAGTGGCGGGCCAGGAAGATGAGATTGGTGACGGCCTCGAGCGGGTTGTTGATCTCATGGGCGACGGTAGCAGCCAGGCGGCCTACGGAGGCCAGCCGCTCGCTTGCGCGCAGCGCGCGCTCGGTGCGTTTCTGCTCGGTGATGTCGCGCGCGATCTTGGCCGCGCCGATGATCGCTCCGGTTTCATCGCGAACGGGTGAAACGGTGAGAGAAACATTAACGGTCTCGCCGCTTTTTGTGAGGCGCACAGTCTCAAAGTGGTCGATGCGCTCGCCGCGGGCGATTGTTTCAAGAATGCGTGCTTGATCTGGAAGCAGCTCGGGCGGAATGATCTTGGTGATGGATTGGCCGATCATCTCCTCGGCTGTGAAGCCAAAGAGACGTTCGGCGGCCCGGTTCCAGCTTGTAACGATACCCTTGAGGTCCTTGCTGGCAATAGCGTCGTCGCTGGATTCGACAATTGCATCCAGACGATAGCGCGCCTCATCGACGCGGGGGCGCTCAGAGTTGTTGCGGGCGACATCATGGATCTCAGCCAGGATCGGAGAGTTTTGTCCGCCGTGCGCAGTGAGGGGGCTGAAGTGAAGGTCGAGGGCAGCGGAGCCGGCTGGGCCGGCGGCGTTGAATTCGATGACGCACTGGGAGCTTTCGCCTGCGACGGCGCGCTCAATTGCGGTGCTCAGCTTCTTTTGCATCTGCTGATTGACACCGGGAATGGATGCGGCGAGGGGTTGGCCGGAGAGCTCGCCGGCTGAATGGCCGAGCAGCGATGCGGCGGCGCGATTGAGGTCGAGCACAGCACCATCAGGCGAGAGAAGCAGCGCGCCGATGGAGATTCCATCCAGCAGGATCCGCGCGAATTGACTACGGTTCTCCAAGAGCGAATTGTCAGGATTTTCCCCGGGTTGGCGCATGGCCTCGGCAGGTCCAATTTGAGATATAGCGGAATTCATGATGATAAAAATGCCTCAGCATTGTTGCTCGGGAAAATCGGTGCAACTGCGCACGGACACATCGGGAAGGCACATGAATTTTGATGCCGCTGAGGCTCATTGGGTTGGGAGATGGCGCGGTCGCCTGGGAGCCGTCGAGCGCTTTGCTTCAGTTCGGAATGATGGGCGTGTACGGCGCTTTTCAGTCGCATTCAGGATGGACTATAGTGTTTCGGTACCGGAGCGGGGAGCATGGCGATTCGACGCCGGTTGGATTCAAAGAGGTTGGCATCAGGAGGGCCTGATGAGGATTTGCGACACCATCGGATTGGTTCTGAAAAACAAGCCTTACCGGGTTCTGGCGGTGAGGCCGGATCAAACCGTTTATGAGGCCATCGAAAAGATGGCAGAGCATGATATTGGCGCGCTATTGGTGCTCGATGCCGACGAGCGGCTGGTGGGCATCCTGTCGGAGCGGGATTATGCGCGCAAGGGGATTCTGAAGGGGCACTTTTCGAAGGAAACACGGGTACATCAGATCATGACCAGCCCGGTGATGTATGTGACGCCGCAGCATACGGTGGATGAGTGCCTGGGGATTATGGCGCAGCACGACTTTCGGCATTTGCCGGTACTGCAGAACGATGAAGTGCGCGGGGTAATTTCGATCAGCGACCTGGTGAAATGGGTGATCTCCGGACAGGACCGTGCGATTCAGGAGCTGGAGGGATATATCACGGGAGGGTATCCACGGTAGCGGATCAGCGCGTCACCATTGAGCAAGTTGGCGAATCAGCGGCCGGGCGGTATTCTTCTATCTTCCATGTCTAATAGCCTGACAACGGAACCATACATTGAGCCGTGGCTGAGCGGAAGCCATGGAGATGTGCCGGCGGCTGGGCGGGCGGTTCTGCACGCGCTGGAGCTTGCGCGGGATGATCTTAGAAAGTGGACCGCGGGGCTGACGGACGACGAGGTACACGCGGAGCCGTTTGGGCTTACGCCGGTTGCTTACCATCTGCGGCACATGGCGCGATCTGCCGACCGGATTTTGACTTATGCCGAGGGCGGCGAGCTTTCAGCCGGGCAGCTTGCGGCGTTGAAGGCGGAGAAGACTGCTGAACGTGAACCGCTGGAGACGCTGCTCGGCGAAGTCGAGGCGTCATTTGAGCAGGCGGCCAGGCGGATCAGGGCGCTCGCCGGCGCTGACCTGAATGCGCCGCGGAGTGTGGGGCGCAAGCAACTGCCGACGAGCGTGGGCGGGGCGCTTATCCACGTGGCCGACCATACCCAGCGGCATACAGGGCAGGTGGTGACCACGGCCAAGCTGCTGAAAGGGATGCGGCAGCCGGGCAAGGGTGAGGAGAAAGGGCCGAAAACTGAGTGATTTCCGGGCGATTTCAGGTCTAGGCGTGGCGCTCGGTGGTTGGTATACTTATGCTTGTGACCAATACCGCCTCAGTGCCCACGGCAACTGCACCGTACTTAAGCGCGAATCAAGACGCAAAAGCGGGCGCTAACTCAGGCCACAAGTCAGTTCTTCTTCTCAAGCCCCGCGGCTTTTGCGCGGGCGTGGTGCGTGCCATCGATATTGTGCGGATCGCGCTAGAGACCTTTGGCGCGCCCATCTATGTGCGCCGGGAAATTGTGCACAACCGCTATGTTGTGAATGAGCTGGCGGAGAAGGGCGCAATCTTTGTTCATGAGATCGACGACGTGCCCGAAGGCCAGCGCGTGATCTATTCCGCGCACGGGGTTTCGCCGGCGGTGCGAGACATGAGCAAGAAGCGGAATCTGAAGGTGATCGACGCGACCTGCCCGCTGGTGACCAAGGTGCACATCGAGGCGGTGAAATTCGCCAGGCAGGGGTACTCGCTGGTGCTGATCGGTCACCGCGACCATGACGAGATCGAGGGCACGCTGGGCGAGGCGCCGACGGTGACGCAGGTGGTTTCAAATGTGGCCGAGGTGGAGGCGCTTGAGGTGCCGGACCCGAACCGCGTGGCCTACCTGACACAGACCACGCTGTCGCTTGACGAGGCGCGCGACATTATTCATGCGCTCAAAGAGAAGTTTCCGAATATTGCAGGGCCGCATTCGCAGGATATCTGCTATGCCACGGAAAACCGCCAGGTCGCGGTGCGCAACGTAGCACACAAGGCGGACCTGGTGTTGGTGGTGGGCTCGACGAACAGCTCGAATTCGAACCGGCTGGTGGAAGTGTCGCGCAACCTGGGAACCATTGGTTACCTGATTGATAACTCCCGGGCGATTTCGCCGTCCTGGCTGGAAGGCGTACAAACGGTGGCGGTTACGGCCGGTGCGTCGGCGCCGGAGGTGCTGGTCGAAGACGTGGTGAACTATCTGCAACAGAATGGTTTTTCAAGCGTCGAAGAAGTGGAAGTAATGCCCGAGAACGTGCGTTTCGGTCTGCCGCCGGAAATTGTGCAGGCGATTGGAAGCGCAACCGGTCCTGAGCCCGTGCCTGTTCGCTAATCGGTTGCCCCGGGCCCGCGCCGCGCAAGCGGAGGGTCCGGGGCAACGCATATCCGGGCCCCCTGCGAACGTGGCCGGGCTTAAAAATTTTTAGGTGACCATTTCGGGAGGCTTTTGGACTGCATGAGTTCACACGAGGAGCAGCGACAGGCGACCGCCCCACGATCTGCGGCGCCGCGCTTTGGCCGCATCGACGCCGACCTGGCCGACGTTGACTCCTCCATTTCCAAAGCGAGCGATTTCGTTTTATCCCTGCAACACCCTGAAGGCTACTGGTGCGGCGAGTTGGAAGCGGACTCGATGCTCGAGGCCGACTACATCTTTTTGCATACCCTGCTCGAATCCGGCGAACGCGGCCGGCTAGAGCGGGCGCTCGCCGAGATGTGGCGCTACCAGAAGGACGACGGAAGCTGGAGCATCTATCCGGGCGGGCCGGGGAACATCTCACTTTCTGTGAAGTGCTATTTTGCGGCCAAGCTGATGGGGGTTCCGGCGAGCGATCCGCGGCTGGAGATCTGCCGCGAGTGGATCCTGGCGCACGGCGGCGTAATTGCGTGCAACACGTTCACTAAGATGTACCTGTGCGCGCTGGGCCAGTACGACTATGACGCGGTGCCGGCGATACCGCCGGAGATCGTGCTGTTCCCGAACTGGTTCTACTTCAATCTTTACGAGATCTCTTCGTGGTCACGTTCGATCCTGGTGCCACTGGCCATCATCTACGCGAAGAAGCCGTACAAGAGGATTCCGCCGGAGCACGGGATTGAAGAACTATTCGTGGGCGGCCGGGCGAATTCGATTCTGCGGCTGCGGATGGACCGCAAAAACATCCTCTCGTGGCGGAACTTTTTCCTGGTTTTGGACAGGATGACTCATTGGTTTGAAGCTGTGCACATCCGGCCGCTGCGCCGGCTGGCGCTGCGCAAGGCCGAGCAGTGGATGCTGCAGCGGTTTGAGCTGACTGACGGGTTGGGCGCGATTTATCCGGCCATGCTGAACGCCATTTTGGCGCTACGGTGCTTAGGCTACTCGGAAGACGACCCGCAGGTGATCCGGGCCAGAGATGAATTTGAAAAGTTGGGCATTGAGCAGGCGCCCACGGCCGAGGTCCCGTTCCCGACGTTCCGCATGCAGCCTTGCGTTTCGCCGGTGTGGGATACGGCGCAGGCCATGTTTGCGCTGGGCGAGGCCGGCGTGCCGCGCAATCATCCGCAGATGGTGAAGGCGGCGGATTGGATCCTCTCGAAAGAAGTGCGGCACAAGGGCGACTGGGCGGTGAAGGTGAACAAGACCGACCCGGGCGGCTGGTACTTCGAGTTCAACAACGAGTTTTATCCCGACACGGACGATACGGGGCAGGTTCTGCTGGGGCTGAGCAAGGTGGATAATCCGCGCGAGCGGTACCAGCACCAGGTGTGCGAGCGGGCCATCGAGTGGGTTCTGGCAATGCAGTGCAAGAATGGCGGCTGGGGCAGCTTCGATAAAGACAACTCGAAGATGATCTTCCAGTACATCCCGTTCGCCGACCACAACGCGATGCTCGACCCGCCGACGGCCGATATTACGGGGCGCATCCTGGAGATGCTGGCGACATACGGCTACACGCGCGCGGACAAGCGCGTCGGGAAGGCTATCGACTTCGTCTTCAAGGAGCAGGAGCCGGACGGAAGCTGGTTCGGCCGCTGGGGCGTCAACTATCTGTACGGCACGTACCTAGTGCTGCGCGGATTGGATGCGATCGGCGTGGACCGGCACGAGCCGCAGATTCAGCAGGCGGCTGAGTGGATCCGCATGGTGCAGAACCCGGACGGCGGCTGGGGCGAGAGCTGCGAAAGCTACGACGACCCGGGGACGCGCGGCATGGGCACAAGCACGCCGTCGCAGACGGCATGGGCGCTCCTGGGGCTACTTGCCGCGGGCGATGACCGGTCGGATTCGATTGCCAAGGGTGTGCGCTGGCTGCTGACGCGGCAGCGCGTGGACGGAAGCTGGGACGAGAGCACTGGAGCAGGGCTGAACCACCAGGCGCAGTACACTGGAACCGGATTTCCGAGAGTGTTCTACCTGGCGTACACGATGTACCGCCAGTACTTCCCGCTGCTGGCGCTGACGGCGTACAGGCGGGCCATGGGGCAAGGATCGGGTCAAGGATCGGATCGAAGATTCGATAGGGGATTGACCGCGCCGGGCAACGGCGCCGGAGGTTAACGACAGGATGGCTGTTCCTATCTCACAGATGTGGACGGTAGCGACCTACGTCCTCAATAAGCGATTCAAGGGCCAAAAGCGTTACCCGCTGGTACTGATGCTGGAGCCGTTGTTCCGCTGCAACCTGGCGTGCGCCGGCTGTGGCAAGGTGCAATATCCGCCGCACATCCTCAAGAAGCAACTCACGCCAGAGGAGTGTTTTGCGGCTGTGGAAGAGTGCGGCGTGCCGATGGTTTCAATCCCCGGCGGCGAGCCGCTGCTGCATCCGCAGATCGTGGAGATCGTGAACGGCCTCATTGCGCGCAAGAAGTACATCTATCTGTGCACGAATGCGCTGGAGCTGAAGCGCAGGCTGCCGGAATTTACGCCGTCGAAGTACCTGACGTTCTCGGTGCACCTGGATGGGCAACGCGAGCACCACGACTTCTCCGTTTGCCGCGAGGGCGGATGGGACCTGGCTGTGGAGGGCATCAAGGAGGCGGTGAAGCGCGGGTTCCGGGTGACCACGAACGCGACCTTCTTCGACGGAACCGATCCGAATTCAGTGCGCGGCTTCTTTG
>JASIJW010000398.1:0-7625 GCA_030050035.1 Acidobacteriaceae bacterium
ATGAGTCAATGAGTGACTCGGCGATAATGCACTCACCGACGGCAATGACAAGACCCATGGCCACGCTGGGTGCCTTCCACTTCCTCGCCTGCGCCTGCCTCATGCACGCAAATCTATTTAGGCTCCTCGCCAAAAGTTAGTAATAGCCTCCAAGGTGTACCGATGGCCAAGAAGAGCATGATGGATTCAGTGACATCACGGCAATGTACTGGCTGGCGGAAGTTGAGATGCATTCCAGCCGCCACCGATAGCCTTGATCAAGAGCACACTGGCATTCATCTGACGGTAGAGGATGTCGATTTGGTTTCGTTCGTTGAAGAGTAGAGTGGTTTGTGCAGTGACAACGTCCAGGTAGGGGTTGGCGCCTCCTTCGTAGAGATCGGTGAACAGCCTCAGGTTGAGTTGCGATTCCTTCACAGCTTGTTGTTGCTGAGTCGCTTCCTGCGCGAGGATTCGGAGCGCAGTCAAATTGTCTTCCACCTGTTGAAATGCTTGGAGCGTTGTCTCGCGATAAGTCGCGACGGTTGCGTCGTAGTTGGCCTTTGCCTGTTCCACACTGGCTCGACGGCGGCCGGCATCGAAGATGATCTCGGTTGCCTGCGGTCCAATCGCCCAGTAGCGGCTAGGCCAGGTGAATAGGTTAGAAATGTGCGCGGATTGCAGCCCCACGTCGCCGCCAATGGTCAGGCTCGGGAAGTACGCAGCCCGCGCGATGCCAATACCTTCGTTTGCCTCGGCTACCCGGCGCTCCGCGGCTGCTATGTCGGGGCGCCGTTCCAACAGTTGGGATGGCAAGCCAACCGGAATGGCCGGAGGCTCGAACGGTTGTGATCGAGGAACAATGGCGAACTCGGCTGGCGGCTTGCCGATCAGGACGGCAATTGCGTGTTCATATTGAGCGCGCATCACGCCGATATCGGTATCCTGCACACGCGTGGTCTCTAGCTGCGTTCGTGCTTGCACCACGTCCGCCTCAGGCGCCGCGCCGCCTGTGAACAGCGCGCCCGTGAGATCGACCATATCTGCATAGGCCTTTACGGTTTCGTCCAGCAGTCTCTTTTGTGCGTCGGCGTTGCGCAATTCGAAATAGTCGTACGCGAGTTCCGCTTGCATACTGAGAGTCATGCTTGCGAGATCGCCGGCGCTGGCCTGAGCTTCCGCGCGGGCGGCTGCCACGGTGCGACGTATGCGGCCCCATAAGTCCACTTCGTAAGAGAGATCAAAAGGAAGCACGAAGTTACCGACGGATTCGATGCTGCTACTGCTGGAGGGAAAGTAAGGTTGATTGGGTGAGAGGCGAAAAGCCTCAACACCCGGCGATACCGAGATCGTGGGGAACTCTGCGGCGCGATAGTAACGAACCGTTGCGCGGGCCTGCCGAAAGCGCGCCTCCGTCATCTGGACGTTCTGGTTGGAGACTGTGACTTGTTCCTCCAATGCGGTAAGCTGAGGATCGCCGAACAACTCCCACCAGTCACTTCGTAGCGCTTCTGCATTGGGATGAGCGACCTTCCATTGGTCCGTTTCCGGCAGCTCCTTATAAGCAGGCGGCACCGAAGCGGCCGGCCGTTTGTACTTCGGACCGACCATACAACCGGCAAGGAAAATCACGCCGGTTGCCTGCAGTAGGAACCGAAAGCTCATCGATCGGCACCGGACGTCGCACTCGCGATGCGGACGGGCGTGCCGCTGACTAGCGAGTCAGACGGGCTTTCGATGACTTCGTCACTCGTACTGAGCCCCGAGGTCACTTGCACAGTGTTTCCGAAATCGGTGCCGATAGTGATTGGAACAAGTTGCGCGACATTATTGCGAACCACTCCGACCTGTAGACCTTGCGCACGGAACAGAAGCGTAGCGGCCGGAATAATGACAGATTGAATCTGCCTGGGTAGCGCAAGGTGGACCCAGACGAAGGCTCCGGGAAGAAGCAGACCTTTGGAATTATCTATATCGACCTCCGTGTTGAGGGTGCGTGAACCCATGTCGATAGAGCTTGATGTACGGGTGATTGTGCCCTGAAAGCCCTGATCAGGGTATTCGTCGAAACTAAGGGTAGCCTTTGATCCGACGCGAGCGGCGCGTGAATACACCTCAGGAACCGCGACAAAAATACGAAGCGTGCTGATGTGCCCAATCTGAAAGAGCTCCTGGCCAGGCGTGTTCAGGCCGGCGGCAATCAGCCAGCCATTATCCGTGTTTCGCGCAGTGACCACCCCGTCAAAGGGCGCATAGATTTTTTCGAATCCGACCAGATCTGCAAAATGACCCTGGTTTGCAGCGTATGAATTGACGGTCGAATCTGATGCGTTCTGATTAACAACGGCTTGATCAGTCGATTGTTTGGATACGGAGCGCGTTTTGATCAGTCCCTGCCAGCGGTCGGATGTGATTTTGGCGATGTTCGCATTTGCCTTGGATGTTTCCAGGTCAGCCTGCGCCTGCGCCAGTTGCTTATCAAGCTCAGGCGCGGCAACCACGGCGAGCAGATCGCCCTTCTTCACGCGTGAGCCGATGTCGTGGTACCACTTGACCAGATAGCCACTGGCGCGAGCATAGACGGGGGAGTTGATGTAAGGCTGAGTGGCTCCCGGCAGCACGACTTCATCAATGGGCGAGGCCAGCTTGGGGTGGATGATCCTCACCTCTTGAATGACCGCCTCGTGCGTGTTTTGCTGCAGTTTCGACTCGGCTCGCTCGCGGGCACGTATACCCCAAAGAATCGCGATTACGAGGACGATGAACATGGTCACGCCAGCCGCACCCAGGAACCGCATGGTGCGACGCCGTCCTGGAACCTCCTCCGGCGGACAGCCTGGAATCTCGGCGTTCGCTTTCTCCTTGTTATCTATTTTGTCATCCATTTTGAGCTCCATTCTGAGCAGTGTTTTGAGACCGCTGCAGGCGATGGTGGTGCAAAAGCGCGAATACAATCGGCACGAAGACCAGAGTGGCCACTGTTGCGCAGAGCAAACCTCCGATCACAGCGCGACCGAGAGGCGCGTTTTGTTCGCCTCCATCGCCGGCGCCTATTGCCATGGGGAGCATGCCAATGATCATGGCAAGGGCTGTCATCAGAACAGGTCGAAACCGCGTGAAGCCGGCCTCTGCCGCGGCCTCCAGGGCATCGCCGCTTTCAGCCAGCCGCTCCTTGGCGAAGGCGATCACAAGAATGCTGTTCGCCGTCGCAACACCCATGCTCATGATGGCGCCCATCAATGCGGGCACGCTCAGGCGCGTGTGAGTAAGGAACAGGAAGACGATAATACCGGCCAGAGCCGCAGGTAGAGCGGTGATGATGATGAATGGATCCAGCCAGGATTGAAAATTGACAACAATCAGCAAATAAACGAGAACGATGGCAGCAGCCAGGCCCGCCAGCAATCCTGCATAAGAGGTTTGCATCGTTTCGAGCTGGCCGCGTATGCGAAAGAAACTGCCACGCGGGAGGAGTTTTTGATTGTTGTCGACGATGCGAGTAACGTCCCGTCCAACGGACGCGAGATCGCGATCCTGGACAGAGCCAAAAATGTCGACGACGCGGCGGATGTTATAGTGATCAATCGCTTCCATTTCGTTACCCCGGCGCAACGAGGCAACGTCCGACAGGATTTCAGGACGCCCCATCGTTGCCGAGGTGAGGGGTATGTTCCCCACGCCCTGTAAGGACTCAATGCGATATTGCGGGGTTTGCGCGATGAGTTCATACTGCACACCGGTATCCCAGTTCAAGAAGAAAGTTGGGCTGGTCTGAAAGCTACCGCTCAGAGCGACAAGCAGGTTGTTATTGACGTCGCGAGCAGTGTAGCCGCCTATTGCTGCCTTAGTTCGATCGATATTGATGTTGAACACCGGATAGTTGATTGGCTGTTGAATCCGTAAGTCAGTGAGGCCGGGAACCTGACGGAGTTCGGCCAATACTCGAGTAGCCAATTCATGATTGCTCGCCAGGTCCTGACCTTCTATCTGGACATCCACCGGCGCAGGCAATCCAAAGTTCAGGATTTGCGTGACCATGTCAGCCGGCAGGAAGTAGAACATTGTGCCCGGGAATTGGCGGGGCAAGACCGTGCGAAGCGTCCGGACGTAATCGGCCGTCGGGCGATGTTTGGCGTTCAACGTCACGAGTACGTCGGCATCGGAGGCGCCGATCACGCCTGAAGTGTTGTACAGGAAGTTCAGCTGGCTGTAGGGCAAACCGATGTTGTCAACGATGCCTTGCATTTCTTGCTGTGGTATCTGCTGACGGATCGTGTTTTCGATCAGGTCGGCCAGCATGGCGGTTTCTTCGATGCGGGTTCCGGTTTGAGCCCGGAAATGGAGGATAAATTGGCCGCTGTCGACGCTGGGGAAGAAGTCGCGGCCGAGCCAGGGAAGAAGAGCCGCGGCGGAGACGCACACGAGAAGGAAAGCCGGGATGAAAATCAGTCGTCGGCGTATGAATGTCCTCAGCAACGCGAGATATGTGTTCCGGAACCGTTCGAATCCACGATCAAATGCCTTCTGCATCCGCGCCAGTGGATTGCGCGATGGCCTAGCTTCATGTTCGGGCGCCCTCAGGAGATACATCGCCATGGTAGGCACCAGCGTTCGCGACAGGAGATAGGAGGCGATCATCGCGAAGATGATCGCCTCTGCCAGAGGCGGGAACAGATAATGCGAGACGCCCTGTAAGGCAAACAGGGGCAAAAAAGCGATGCAAATGCAGGTCGTGGAGACGAACGCCGGGGTCGCGATCTGCGAGGCTCCCTGCAAAATGCCTTCATAGAGGGTTTGACCCTCTTCGAGATGGCGGGCGATGTTCTCGATGGTGACTGTAGCGTCATCCACCAGGATGCCTACCGCCAGCGCTAACCCTCCAAGCGTCATAGTATTGATGGTTTCCCCAATGGCGCTCAGGACAATGACCGACGTAAGAATTGCCAGTGGAATAGAGACGGCGATGATAATCGTGCTGCGCCAACTGCCAAGAAACAACAGAATCATGAGCGCCGTCAGGCCGGCAGCAACGGTGGCTTCACGGACGACACCTTCAATGGCAGCGCGAACGAACACGGATTGATCGGCGAGCGGTTGAACGCGCAGTTGCGGTAGAAGAGTCTGCTCGACACGCGGGAGCAACTTGCGAATTCCACTAACCACGCTGAGCGTAGATGCGCTTCCAGCCTTGATGATGGTGACCAGAACACCACGGCGGCCGTTGTGACGAACGATGTTGGTTTGAGGGATAAAACCGTTGGCAACGTGCGAAATATCTTTCAGATAGATCGTTGAGTTACCCACCTGTTTTACGGGAACATTGTTGAGTTCCTCAACCGTTTTGGGCGCTGAGTTGGTTGGGAAGTCATATTCGAATCGGCCGATTTTGGCGGTGCCCGACGGCGCAATCACATTCTGTGCGGTCAAGGCAGCCACAACATCCTGCGGTGAAATTCCTTTGGACTGTAGCAGCGTGGTCTGAAGGTTCACCATGATCTCGCGCTGCTTTCCGCCGAAGGGGTACGGCACAGCCGCACCGGGAACCGTCACAAGCTGGGGTCGAAGGAAGTTCAGGGCCTGATCATTCAGGTCGGCTTCGCTCAGTCCAGGCCCGGACAGCGCGAGCTGTAACACAGGCACACTTGAAGCCGTGTAGTTGATGATCAGGGGAGGCAGTGTACCGGGCGGCAACTGGCGCAGGATAGCTTGTGAAACAGCAGTAACCTGCGCGTTCGCCCGGTCCACGCTGGCGTTCGGTTGTAGAAAGATTTTTACTCGGACGATGCCGTCAATGCCGACAGTCGTGGATTCAATGTGCTCGATGTTGTCGACCGTCGTTGTCAGAACTTTTTCGTACACTGTTGTGAGCTGGCCTTCCAGCTCTTCCGCGTTCATCCCCGTGTAAATCCAGGAAACGGCGATCACTGGTAGATTAACGGCAGGGAAGATGTCCGTTGGCGTGCGCAGAATGACAATTGGGCTGAGAAGTAGCACCAGCAGCGCCAGGACGACAAAGGTGTAAGGGCGATCGAGCGCGAGCTTAACAATCCACATGGCTAAAGAATTGTTCCAGGAGCGTGTTTCATAAATGGGCTCGGCCTCAAGCCGGACACTTATGCTTGGGGAAGATGGTCCATTGAGCTTCTGTCATCAAAAGGCGGTAGAAGCCAGTGATCGATGAGCCGTGGAATCGATGAGCCGTGGAGTTGATCGAGGCGTTTTGCCAGATCGAGGTCGCAGGGAGGAAGCGCGTGAACGTCGTGGCTAGTGAGTGCCCGGCTGAGCCGGATGTTCTGTGGTGTGATCCGCTCTAAGCGGCTTAACCGGGGTTGCAGTCACGGTCAAATTGTGAGCCATCTCGATGGTGGCGGGGCGGCGCCGCAAGTTCATTTGGGTCCCGGCGCTGATCTTCCTTATTCTTGGGAGAGTGGCTTAAGCTCTCATGCTCGCCAATCTGAAATCTCCCCCTTGTGAGCCTAGCGGCTCACGCGTCGTTTAGATGTCTCCGATCGCATCATTGGATGTCTCCGATCACATTCGAAGCCGGATGTATCGAACGGAAACCGGAAACGGGGCAAACCGGGAGTAATTATCAGTAGGCGCCCCCGGCATAGACTCCTTTCCGAGGTGCTTTATGCTGGAGCGATCCGAATATTCCACACACAAGCAGATGGAGATTATTCTTTACCAATCGGCACTCCCAAGGAGTGATTCCCAATTTGGATGGGAACGTAGCCGATGACTTCACGCAGACAAGTGTTGAGCGGTCCCGCTTTACCTTTACCCTCGAATTTCCGCGGTTCCTGGTTACTCCGCACCTATCAATCGGAGGAAATCTATGAAACGGGAAATCATTCGCGTCGAGCCTCTGGACACCTACCTGGAAAAATACAAGGCCCCAGCTTCAGCCGTGACGAAGCACGGCGACACAATCTACGTCTCAGGTTCTCCGCCGTTCGACCCCAAAACAGGAGAAATCTTCAAGGGACCGATTGAGCGTCAGACGGAGATCGTATTGGATCAACTCAAGCTCTGTGTCGAAACGGCAGGCTCTTCTCTGGAAAACATTCTGAAGCTGAATGTCTACGTCACCTCAGTAGACATGTTCCCTGCAGTGAATACCATCTACAGGCGTTATTTCCCGGAAAATCCGCCCGCGCGCATCTTTATTAATGTTCCTGCTTGGTACGGCGGGTTTGATATTGAAGTGGATTGTATCGCCGCCGTTTTATAAGAGTGCCCTTCAGTTCGGTATCAATCTCTGCTCGTTGAGAGCGGCCACGAAGGCGCCTTGTGCGACGGCACGTCACGCCTTTTGGTATTGCGCTTAATCTGCCAGGCACCGGTGGGTGGGACGAAGGCTTATCAGCTGGTCGGATTGACGCCCCCGGATGGGCCTGATCATTCAGCTTTATATGGTTGAGTTGATTGCAACCGGCGAGGTTATCACGCACGTTCCTGAAAGCGAGGCCCAAGACGTAAATCGCGCGGTACTTGCAGCACGCAGCACCTGGGCCGCACCGATATTACCGGCCACCTGGATGAAGATTTCCCCTGGGCCAAGGGCGCATCAGTTCGACTTCGGCGGCGAATACCGCGAAGCGCAGGTGCACGAGTTCTATCTGCCTGGCTCGCGCGGAAGTTGG
>JASIJW010000399.1:0-8168 GCA_030050035.1 Acidobacteriaceae bacterium
AACTCGGTGTTGGTCACGCCGGCCGAGAGATAGACAATCGGCTTGTCGGTAGCAGCCGATGCGGCGACGAAGAGTTTCTTTGCCTCTTCGCGCGTGTAGGCCTGTTCGCCTTTGAAGGCCTTGGTGCCGCTCACGAAGTGCATGTTCACCGGGACTTCCAGCTTGAGCAGGTCCACGCTGTAGCGGTCTTTGGTGAACTCTTCGATGGAGCGGATGACAAGCTCGGGCTTGAGCTTGGCGTAGGCCAGGTTCTTGCCGTCGCCCTTCACGTCGTAGCCGAGCAGCTCGAGGATGAAAGGAATGTCGTTGGCGCGGCACTCGTCGCCGATGCGCTCAACCCACGCGGCCTTGATGTCGTTGACCTCGGCGGGATCGAATGGCGAGTAGTTGAGCAGCACCTTGATGCCGTCGGCGCCGAACTCCTTCTGGCGGCGCACCGACCAGTTGTCATAAAGCTTGGGCATGCGCGGCGGCGGACCGCCGATCACGGAGAACTCATAAGCCAGCATGAGGCCGGCCGAGTGGCGATGCTTTGCCGCGGGCAATCCGTATTCCACGTCGAGCAGGATGGAGGAAGCATAGCGCGTAATAACTGCGGTGACGTGCTCCTTGAATTCGGTCACGACGGAAGGATCAACGTCCTGCTTCCCCTGAGCGCTGGCGATGCCGTGACGGATGATGCCGCGCTGGTCGAGAGCGAGGGCGGCAACTACGCCGCGCTTGTCGGAGATTGCTTTAAGGCCGGCCAGCTTACCTGGCGTGAGACGAAACGACATGTGCACTCCATAGTCGGGTTGCGGTATTTTGGCCGAGCCTTTTGCCGTTGGAGCGACGCCGGCCGCGGGAAAATTTGTGGCGTGATGCTTTGGAAATGTTCCGGCGACAATGGCCTGAGCGTGAAGCAGCAAAGAAGCTTTATGTCAATCGATTATAAACGATCAAGCTTCGCCGCACTGAGCAATGCAAGTGCAGGCGACAGAAATATTCGACCAAGCTTTGGTGCTGGCAATTGCCGACAGCCTGCGACAAAAAAGCTCCGGACGCAGTTGCATGCGCCCGGAGCGGTTGAAATGAAACAACTACCAGCTAAGTTTCAAGGCGAGCTGTGTGTATCGCGGCTTGTTGCTCTGCCCGCCTCCTGTGGTTGCTCCGATCTGGCCGGCATACTGGTTGATTCCGTTGTAGGCCCCGCCAGAAAATACCGGGTGGTTGAAAGTGTTGAAGGTGTCGCAGCGGACCTGGAGCTTCATTCTTTCGCGAATCGTAAAGTTCTTGGTCAGATTCGAGTCGTCGAGGATATTCCAGGCTTCGCGAATGTCGTTCAGGTTCATGTTGCTGTATGGATTGGCTCCATAGCTGGGGATTTGGATGAAATCCGGCTGCGAACAACCGAATGCCTGTGCCTCGGCCGATTCTGTGATAGCGCCGGTTTCGGCATTCGTGTTCCAGTAGCAAGGTGCGTACCACTGCAGGTTGTGGTTCGCTGTCCAGAAAGGTTTGATCTTGGCGCTGTGCACATAATCCCATCCACTTGGCATCGGGTAAGGTGCACCTGACTGGAAGCTCGGCATGGAAGCGAATTCCCAACCGCCGAGGAACCCATCTACGAGACGGTTCATGTTGCTGAAGAATTGGCGATTCCGGCCCACCGGCAGATCCCACACCATGGAGATGGTGCCGTTCTGGGTTCTGTCGAGGGAGTCGAGGCTGCGGTAGGGAATCAGATAGTTGTTGTCAGCCCATCCTCCCGCATCCATCAGTTTGGACCAGGTCCAGGTGCCGTGGATTGTGAGTCCTTGAGACCATCTGTGCTGGTAGGTGAATTGCAGTGAGTTATACCAGGAGCGCTCGCCATTCCACTGGTATTCCGTGACGCCACCGAATGCGCCGCCGAGAGCCTGAGTCCAGTTGAGTGCCTGGCGCGTTGTCTGGCCGTAAGGAGTGGATCCGGCAAAGGCCGCTACGTGATAGTAGGGGTTTGGCACATAGCCGTAGATGGCTGTAGGGTCCTGCGAGTAGGTGTCGTCGCAGACTTCATGTCGGCCGCCCATCTGCACGTTGCACTGGGCCTCGGCTGCACCCGACCAGTGATCGATATTCTGGCTGGTTTCATTATTGGGTGCTCGATTGCCCACATAACTCAACTCGAACATGTCGTTGCGGGTGAGTTGCTGCTCGATGCCGATGGAGAACTGCCAGACGTTGGGAATCTGGAAGTTCGGGTTGAGATAAGACTGTCCGTTGCCCATACCGGTGAGCAACCCGAGCGAAGAACCCGTCGGCTGCGTAACGCTGGGAAACGGATCCGACAGGTTGCCGCCATAGCAGCAGCTAGTGGCCGCGTTCCAGTTGATGGGAGTGAGGCCTCCATCCGGGCTGTTCGTGAGGTTTGTGCTGGAACTAAAACCGCTCAGGCTCGGGAAGGCATCCGTCTGCTGGAACATCTCACCGACTCCTCCGCGGATCACCAAGTCATTGCGTATCGCATAGGCAAATCCAACGCGAGGCTGGATCTCTCCCAGATTGGTGGAGTACACGCGGCGCGGATTTCCGTTTACTCCCAGGAAGGTAACACCCCCGAGATCGTGGATGGGTGCGCCGGTTGCCAAGGTTGTCGTGGCCAGCATCGAGTCCACTGGATTGACGGTGGTGGTGTTGAAGGCGTAGTCGGCGCGATTGTGACGCTCCACGTAATAGGGCTGCAGGTCGTAGCGAATGCCCAGATTGAGCGTCAGTTTCGACGTGAGTTTCCAATCGTCCTGCGCATAGGGCGCATAGTACTTGTTTGAATAAAACGCCGTCGATCCGATGTTGTCAGAGCCGCTGGACGGCAGGCCCAGAAGCATGGAAGCGATGGCGTTCCCTTCTGTGTTTTCGTTGCCGGTGTAGTCGCTTCCCGAACCGCAGGACCAGCAATTCTGGGTCCACTGCTGGTTGAACGAGACGCTCGAATCGGTGCCCGCATTCTGCACAATGGCATATTGGCCCGCACGGAAATCCAGCCCGATGTGAAATGTATGTCGGCCCTTGACCCACGTAATGCTGGGAAACAGATTGAGGGCATCGGTGGTGGTAAGACCGTTTCCGGTTCCGCCGCTCAGGTTGGTAAAGCCGCTGGGCTCGAATCCCGGCATCATTGACAGTCCGCCCATCTGAGACGTCATGGAACTTGGCCAGCCAATCGAAGTCAGATCGAAGCCCGTAGGAGCGACGCCGGCAATTTCAGCCTTGACATCGACGCCGGCCTGGAGGTTGAGAATCAGGTTGGGAGAAAAGGTGTGGACCCACTGGGCGGCGAAGGTGTGGGTGCGATCGCCAAGGGGATCTTCGCCGTAGCCGGCCGGTCCGCTCAGAATGCCGTTGCTGATGTCGGTTTCGTAGCGCTCCCAATATCCATACCGGAGCGTGTATTTGTCTCTCTCCGTGGGTGCCCAGTCGAGCTTCATGAGCGCGTTGCGGTATCGGTCGACCGTCGGTTCCTGCGCATAGTAGTTTTGCTGCCAGGGAGTGCCAGTTGTTCCCGGTTGATTGGGCGCGGGATAATACGAAAGGAGCTTCTGCGCCACCGGATTGATCATGTATCCAGGTATCTGGTTATTTTGAAATGGCTGGCGGCAGGTCTGCGACTTGCCGTTGACCGTGCAGCTGTAAGTGTCATACGGGTTATAGATGGTGACCGGCGCGCCGTTATAGGTTAGGTTGCTGAAGTCGCCATTCACCCAATCACCGCAGGTGCTTGCCGTGCACGGAACACTGGTATCCGCGTATGCTGGCTCAACCTCATTCCAGTTCTCATACTGCGCAACAAAGAAGAGCTTATTGCGTCCGTTGAATACCTTGGGAAGAACTACCGGGCCGTCCAGTTCCGCTCCATACTGATCCAGCTTGTGCTGAGGCGTCGCGTACAGTGCTGTCTTTGTCGGGTTCAGCACCTTTTCTGCGTCGTTGACCCACCAGTTGGCATCCAGCCACGTGCGGCGCGCGTATTCATAGACGTCGCCGTGAATCGCGTTGGTTCCGGACTTGAGGTCCATGTCGATGGCGCCGCCGCGGGTTTGTCCATACTCTGCGTCGTAGGGGTTGGTGACGATCTTGAAGTCCTGAACAGCATCGTCGGGCGCCACGTAGCCGCCGTTGGTGTGGCCGCCATTCTGGGGCCGCGGCGTCTGGTCGGGCTGGCCGTCCATCATGATTTCCGTGTTGTAGTTGCCGCTGCCGTTGATATCGAGATTGGTCCACACCTGCCCGTCAAACGGGCGCTGCCAGATGAGGTTGCCATTCCAGAGGACCGACGAATTTAACCGGTCGAGCATGACGGGATTACGGCCATTGAGCGGCAACTCCGTCACGCGCGTATTTTCTACTTCTTCTCCACGTGTGGCGTTCCCCTTATCCAGCAGCGCCTCGGCCCCATTGACGACGATTGACGCGGCTGCCGACCCCACCGAGAGCGTGATATTCACGACCGCATCCTGGGCCGCCTGCAACTCGACATTCACCCGGTTCTGCGTCGTGAATCCGGCCGCACTGACGGAGATGGTGTACGTGCCGGGGATCAGGTATGGAACTGTGTACAGGCCGTCCGTGTTTGTTTTGGTTGCTGAGTCCACGCTTGTGGCCTGGTTGCGAATGACCACCTGCGCTCCCTGAACGACGGCGCCGGTCGCATCCGTGACGTGCCCGGAAAAGGTTGCGTTCTGGGCTCGCAGAGCAGCCGGCGCAAAGCCCGCTATGAGCATGCCTAGCAAGGCTCCGCGAACGACCGTCCTGAGCCTCCTGATGTGTTGCATTGTGCCTCCTTGATTGGTGTTCATCTCTGGAAACCCGTCCTGTAGCAAAGCTGCGGGGGAACTGTGAGAGATCGGTCTCTCGGCTTGTTCTTAAAAAAGCGGTCTCTGCGCATACTGCTGCCGGGGAACCATCCTCTCCGATACCCGACAGAGTGAACGAAGGACCGCTAGTTAAAGTCCGATGAAGATTCTAGTTTTCCGTGATGAGGCTTCGTCAACGTTAAATATCGAATTAACGCTCTCTTTATCGTGTTGATAATAGAATTGTTACGTGCGCAAGTTTGATCTACCCGTAGCCGTTAACCGTAGAGTCACGTTAGAATTGGGAACAACTAGCTTGGCAGGTGCAGATGGATCCCCTCGCTGATCACGAAGCGGTTCTTACTCAAATAGTGGAATCAGACGGGGCACTGCAGCAACTGAACGAACATCTGCAAGAGATCATCGAGGGTAGCGCATTCAGCGGAAGTGACCGGTGTAGGCAATTCTTGCTGTATGTTGTACGCCAAGCGGTGGCTGGAAACTTTAACTCATTGAAAGAAAGAGTGATAGGCGTCGAGGTCTTCGGCAGGTCACCGAATTACAATTCCAGCGAAGACGCAATTGTTCGAGTGACAGCCAGCGATGTGCGCAAGCGCTTACACCAACATTATTTAAAAAATGGTTCCGCAGGTTTTCGCATCAGCCTGCCGATCGGATCGTACGTTCCGGAGATTACTGCAACTTCTGAGGTGATGGCGAACCATTTTGCTCGCGGGAAGCGATTTCAGACCGATTCGCCCGCATTTCAGGGGGGCGGCGAGACACCCAAACAGGCAACTCCAGCTCCGGGAGTCACTCGTACGTCGGCTGCCGCGGTTCCTGTTATTGCCAATCCAGAGACCGTGTTCTTTAAAGGCCGGCCTCGACCGCGATCTCTTCTGCTGGTGATTGCGGTACTGGCTGCACTATCGATTCTGCTCAATTTCGTGCTGTGGCGCATTTCCAGAAAAGATACGTTGGGCAGCAAGGCTCCGGCGCTTTCAGTACTTCCGTGGTCCGCGTTTTTCCGTTCACCCCATTCCACGCACATCATCACCAGCGATCCCGCAGCCGTTATGATTCAGACGGTCACCGGGAGCCGTATATCGCTTTCGGACTATGTGAATCATAAATACATTCCAGAGCATAGTTCCCTGTCGCCGGAATCGAAGGAAATTCTCCTAAGTGCTCTACAGCAAGACTGGACCCCGCCTGGCGACGTTCGGATCGCTGTGAGTCTTGCTGAACTGGCGCAGAGCGCTTCAAGGACGGTCAGCGTGCAACCGGCCGTCAAAACCAGAGCTTCAGACCTTAAGACCGACGACAACTTCATTCTTCTGGGAAGTCCGAGATCGAATCCTTGGGTCTCGTTATTTAATGACAGGCTGGATTTCCAGTTTTTCACTCCACAGGGTACCCAGAATGAAGAGATTCGCAACATTCATCCGCGGCAGAACGAGCAATCGATCTATATCCCCACGACCGGCACAGCCGGCGAATCGTACGCCATCGTAGCTCTTGTTCAGAACCCTGATCAGGCTGGCCAGGTTTTAATACTGGCTGGTGCAACAGGCCAGGGGACCGACGTCGCAGGAAAATTTGTCACGGATTTGCCCCGCCTTTCACTGGCTTTACAGAATTGCGGAATCTCGTCTTCTGGCCCGGTCAAGAATTTTGAATTTCTGTTGCGCGTGAGTGTGATGGCTGGTTCTTCGCGCGGATTTGATGTCGTGTCCTGCCACGTCCTGCCCGGAAATTCAGCGCAGTAAGATTTCCGCAGCCGCCAAGTCGCCGGTAAGTTCTTTTCGGCAGCAATTCCTATCGGGAGCATCCGGGCAAGGTTTTTCACTTCTGCGATCCTCACAGTTCGCGGAGGGTCGACGGTGCCGGGAGAACGCGTATGCTGGCCCTCTTTGCGCCCAGCGCGGAGTGGCGTGCTTCGACGCGGATGATGCCGGTGCGGTCTGGCACTGTTCTAATCCAAACGGCGCCTGCGCCGCCGTTGTCGTCGAGCGAGAACGGATTGTCGCCGACAATGACACCGGGGCCTTCGATGCTGAGAGCAACCTGCCCGGTGGCGAAGGCGCGCGGCGCGCCATGCTTATCGACGACGGCGAAGGCGAGACGCGTGGCGTCAGAACCGTCGGCTTCGAGCTCGGCATCGTCCGCGGCAAGCCAGAGTTGGTCGGCGGAGGGATCGGAAGAGAACGAGCGCGATAGGGCACGATTAGACCCGACGTAGCCGTCAATACGAAGTTCGGGATGCAGTTCGGATTGGCCGGCGTGGTCGAGCGTCAGGTCAGCGAAGAATGGCGCGTGCTTCAGGTGCGGATAATTGGCGCGATCGGGATGCAGCGTTGCGTGGTGCTTGCCGTCGAGGAAGAGTTCGAGCCGGTCACAATTGGAAAAGATCGCTGCTTGCTCGCCTGGGCCAGAAGGAGTTTTCGGGCCGAAGTCCCAGTAGAAATCCGGCTCGATGACGGGCCGTACCGCCGAATCGCACTGCGCGAGATAAAACGAAGCGCCCAGCTTGGGGATACGGAATACGTCGGCGATGCCCGGGCACTTGACGACGTTGTGCGCGTTCATCAGGCTGGCGTAGTCGAAGGCGCACCAGGCGATGGCGCCGGCGATGCGCGGATGCTCTGCGGTGCGGCTGTGCGCCTGTGCGTGGAAGATGGCCTGGTCGGTTTGCTGCGTGAGATCGCCGGCGCGCCGATAGGTCACGTCGAAGTAGCGGCCCTTACGGTAATCAAACTGACCGACTGTTTCGGTGATCAGATAAGGGAATCCCTCGACTGGGTCGAGAATCCCCACCTTGCCCACCGGATCGGCGTGGTAGTCATCATAGGCGAAGACATCCTGCGCCCACTCCTGCTGCCAGTTTTTGCGCGAATCCGGAGTCATAGTGCCGGAGGTGGGCCGCGAGTCGTCGAGCGAGTGCGCGAGAGCGCGCGTCTGGCGGTAAAGCTCCGGATCGTTGTGCGATTCGTTGATGCGCACGCCCCATATGGCTACGGAGGGATGATTGCGGTCGCGGCGGATCATCTGCTCCACGTCGCGGATGGCAAGCTTGCAGAAGCTGTCGTCGCCGATGTACTGCCAGCCGGGCAGCTCTTCCCACACCAGGATGCCGAGCTCGTCGCAGGCCTCGAGGAATGCTTCCGACTGCGGGTAATGCGAGCAGCGCACGATGTTCACGTTGAACTGATTGCGGAGGATCTCGGCGTCGCGGCGCAACAGGCGGTTGGGCGCGGCGAAGCCAAGATAAGGAAACAGTTCGTGGCGGTTGAGGCCGAAGAGCTGCAGGCGGCGGCCGTTGAGGTAGAAGCCATCGAGCGCGAAACGCGCCTCGCG
>JASIJW010000400.1:0-2847 GCA_030050035.1 Acidobacteriaceae bacterium
AACCTGGATCACCGTAGGCCCCAACGGCACCGACATCTCCACCGACGATGGCCGCAACTGGAGCGCAGTGCATCCCGACGCTTCACTGCACGAAGCTCCCGATGCCGACCGCAACTGGAACGCGCTCTCGCTGCCCTTCGTAGTCGCCCGCATGGGCGCATCGGCAAACTCGACCCGGCTGCGCTCAAAGCAGCGGATAAAGGCAATTGAGCCGCGGACGCGGCCATACCGCTTCCCGAAGGGAAGCGACGAAAGTAGCCCAGGGTAGAGTCGGCGGCGAAGCCGCAGATGGGACCCTGGGAAACCGCACCACCAAAACCCGCCCGCGCCCCGAAGGGCCGCGGCGAAACCGTCTCTGCCAACCGTCAACCCCTCCCTTGCCCGTACCGACCCTCACCCGGCACAAAATACGGCCTTTATTCGTCTCCCAAACTTTGCCGGAAATTTCGGTTCATCTTGGTACCCTGAAAGGGCCTGGGATCGGCTTTGAACCTTCGCACGCCGCGCTCCGGAGCCAATTTGCAAAAAGCCGCATCGCACCCCGCAGGAAGGGCCACGTAAACTCCGAAACCGCTCGGTCACGCGGGTAACCGGCTGATTCTAAAACAGCTGATGGCAAAGCCTTTGGGATCAGATAGATGCCGCCGGAAGGCAGGCATAACCCCTTTCTATTCAAATACATCCCCTCAGATGAGGGGGTGGGGGGACTACTCGACCCGTGGCCGCGCCGGCCGCTTCACGGGCTGGCCGGTTTCGGTCCAGAGAAAGGTCAACTGGTCGGCATCGTCCTGAATCTGCTGATCGGTGCCGACGCCGGCCGAATGGCCGCCTGCAAGGCTATAGTGCAACAGGATGGGCCGGCCGCTGGATGACGCGGCCTGCAAGAGAGCCGTCATCTTGCGCGCGTGCAGCGGGTCGACTCTTGTGTCGGAAGACCCGGTAAAAAACAGCACTGCCGGATACGCTGTGTCCTTTTTGACATTTTGATAGGGCGAGTACTTGAGCAAATACGCAGCCTGTTTGTCGTCGTCCGATGAGCCGTACTCGGTGGTCCAGTGCGCGCCCTGCTCAAACTTCTGGTAGCGCATCATGTCGAGCAGTGGATAGCCGCAGACGACGGCGGAAAATAATTCCGGGCGCTGGGTGATGGCTGCGCCCATCAACAATCCACCGTTTGAACGGCCGGTGATGGCGAAGTGCGCGGGCGAAGTGTATTTGTTCTGGATAAGGTATTCGGCCGCGGCAAAGAAATCGTCAAAGACGTTCTGCTTGTGCTCGAACATGCCGGCCTCGTGCCATTTTTCGCCGAATTCGCCGCCGCCGCGCAAGTTGGGCAGCGCGAACCATCCGCCCTGCTCGAGCCACCATGCCCATTGCGGGCTCCACATCGGCGTGTAGCTCACGTCAAAGCCGCCGTAGCCGGTCATCAGCAGCCGCTCGGTGCCGTCCTGCTTCAATCCCTTTTTGCCGGCGATGAACATCGGCACCTTTGTGCCATCCTTCGACGTGTAGAAGACCTGCTTCAGCTCGTACTGGTTTTCGTCGAATGGAACCTTGGCCTGCGCGAACAGGTCGCGTTTGCCCGTGGCCGTGTCGATGCGAAAGATGGTCGGCGGCAGGATGAAGGATTGGAAGCTGAAGAAACCATATCGATCGGTAGTCCGGCCGGTCATGCCGCTCGAGGTGCCAATCACGGGATAGTCGATCTTTCCCTCCGGCTTGCCTTCGAGCGTGTAGACGGTGGTTTCGGTCTTCACGTCGTGCAGCCGGTCGACGTAGAGCTTGTGGCCCACGATCGAGAAGTTGTCGATCACGTCAGCGCCTTCGGGGATCACTTTGTCCCACGCTTCGGGCATCACGCCGGGATAGGCTTTGTAGATTGCGCCGTTCGGGGCCTTGTAGTCGGTTTTTACATACCAGGAACCGCGATCATAGACGGCTGAAAAACGAGACTCGATGCCCCAGGTGAGGATGTCGAAGTACGAATTCGGTTTGGTCAGATCCTTGTAGACGATGTCCACACGCCGTGCGGGCACGCCGCGGTCGATTTCGACGACGAGGTAATGGCCATCGTCGGTGACGGAGGCAAAGAACAGGTCGATGGGGCCAAGTTCTTCGCCGCGGAACTCGCGGCCGAACAGCAGTGGATCGCGCGAAAGGCGCTCGCCGAAAGTGTGCTGGTAAAGCAGAGTGCCTTTCTGGTCGGTGCGCGTGTAGTAAACGCCCGTGCCGTCTGGAGTGAATGAAACGGAGTAATAAACGGCTGCAGGAAGCACATCGAAAAGCGTCTTGCCTGTCTTCACGTTGTAGAAGTGGACGCTGGTTTCGTCGGCGCCGCCCTCGCGCACCATGTAAGCAAGCGTCGACCCGTCGCGCGCAACGTCGACAAGCTCGACCGAGGTATTGGGATCGCGGCTGAACTGCGCCGGATCGATCAGTCGCTTATCCTTGCCCGTCCAGCCCTGACGCATGTAAATGGAAAACTGTCCCTCGCCGGCAAGGCGCTTTTCGAAAAAGTACGTGTCGCCGCGTTCTGTCGGGATCGACCACTCGGTGACATTGACCAGCGGGTCGAGATCGTCGGCCACCTGCGGGCGGATGCGCGCGTGCTCCATGTAGCGCGCGGTGTAAGCGTTCTGATCGTCGATAAAGGCCTTGGTCTCCGGGCTCTGTGCGTCTTCAAGCCAACGGTAGCTGTCGGTGACCTTCAGGCTGCCGTAGGTGTCGGTCACGGGCGCGGTCTGCGCATCGGGCGGGGGTGGAAGCGTGAAGCCGCCGCGGCTGTGAATCGTTTGCGCCGTAAGACAAGTGGTGACGAGGCTCAGCGCAACTGCCAGGGAAATGTTC
>JASIJW010000006.1:0-2575 GCA_030050035.1 Acidobacteriaceae bacterium
GGCATCAACCTGCTGCGCGAAGGGCTTGATCTGCCGGAGGTTTCGCTGGTGGCGATTCTCGACGCGGATAAAGAGGGCTTTCTGCGCTCGGCGGGGTCGCTGATCCAGACGATTGGCCGCGCGGCGCGGCACGTGGAGGGCAGGGCGATCCTCTACGCCGACAACATGACGGACTCGATGCGCCGGGCGATCGATGAGACCAGCCGCCGGCGCGAGATTCAGCGGGCGTACAACGAGGAGAACGGCATTGTGCCGCAGTCGGTGATCAGCCGGGTCGACATGGGCCTGGCACAGATTCTGAAGTCCGAGTACGGCGAAGTGGTCGAGGAAGAAGTTGAGGGAATTCCGGAGTTTACGAGCCAGGAACAACTCGACGTCTACATCGCCAAACTCGAAACCGAGATGCGCGAATCGGCGAAGAAGTTCGAGTTCGAGAAGGCGGCGAAATTGCGGGACTCGATCAAGGAGTTGCGGGAGAAGGAGTTTTTGTTCGGATAGATTACGCCGTTTTTCTGCGGCGATTGGACGCGTCGTGCTCCTTTAAAGCAATCAGCGAAGCATCGTAAGTGACTTAAATCACGGGCCGGGAGCGCGGTGCGATAGAAAATCAGGCTAAGTCAAACAGTTGATACACGGCTTCCCGCCTGCGTGCGAGAATCGATGTGGAGCCCCTTCATGGCAACATTTGGCAGTTTTGCTCTTCTCGTCGCTCTGGCGCTGGCGGCGTATAACTTTCTGGCGGGTACGGTTGCGCTGCGGATCATCGCCACCGGACAGCCATCGCGCATCTCGCCGGAGCGATTGGCCGACACCGCACGCCGCGCGGGAATTGCCGGGTTCTATGCGGTGACGGCGGCAGCCTTTGCGCTGATCTATGCGGTCTTCACGAACGACTTTTCCATCACCTACATCCTCGAGCACTCGAACCGCGCCTTGCCTGCGCCGTACAAGTTTGCCGCCATGTGGAGCGGACAGGAAGGTTCGCTGCTGTTGTGGGCGTGGCTGCTGGGGACGTATGGATTCGTGCTGCGGCTGCGCCATAAGACCGATGTAAAGCTCTACGCCTACGCGGGCACGATTCTTGCCGCCGTGCAGGTGTTCTTCCTGCTGTTGCTCAACTTTGCGGCGCCGCCGTTTTCGCTTCTTCGCGGCGCGATTCCGGCCGACGGCAACGGGCTCAATCCCTTGCTTCAATATCCGGAGATGGTGATTCATCCGCCGATGCTGTACCTCGGCTACGTGGGCTTCTCGGTGCCGTTTGCCTTTGCGCTGGGCGCGCTGATGATGCGCTACCCCGGCGAAAAGTGGATCCACATTACGCGCACCTGGACGATGGCTACGTGGCTGTTTTTGACCTGCGGCATCTTCCTGGGCATGCACTGGGCTTACGCCGTGCTGGGCTGGGGCGGTTACTGGGGCTGGGACCCGGTGGAGAATGCGAGCTTTATGCCGTGGCTCACCGGCACGGCGTTTCTGCACTCCGTGATGATGCAGGAGCGCCGCGGCATGATGAAGAGCTGGAACGTGTGGCTGATCTTTTCAACGTTTTTGCTCACCATGCTGGGCACGCTGCTCACACGCGCGGGGTTGGTCAGCTCTGTGCACGCCTTCGCGCAGTCCAACATCGGCAACTGGTTCATCGCCTTCATGGCGATCGTGCTGGCGGTGTGCATCTTTACCTACATTCTGCAGCGCGGGCACTTGAAGACCGAGCATCACCTCGAATCGCTGGTGAGCCGCGAATCGAGCTTCCTGTTCAACAATCTGGTTCTGCTCACGGCATGCTTCGTCATTCTGTGGGGTACGCTCTTCCCGATTCTTTCGGAGTACGTCGAGGGATCCAAGGTGACGGTGAGCGGTCCATATTACAACCGTGTCGCCGTGCCTATTGGGTTGTTCCTGCTGTTCCTGACGGGCGTGGGCCCGCTGCTACCCTGGCGCGCGACATCGTTTAAAAGCATCCGGCGGAACTTCGTGCTGCCGGTGATCGCGCTATGGTCCACGGTGATTGTCTGCCTCGCCGCAGGCGTGCGGCCGTGGCGGAATGGCGTTTACCAGAATGGCGACTTCTATGCGCTGGTTGCTTTCGCTGTCGCGGCGGCGGTGCTTACTGCGATTGTGTCGGAGTTCCTGCGCGGCGCAAATGTGATTGCGCGGCAGACGCATCGCAACCTGTTCGCGTCCCTTTGGCTGCTCACGCGGCGCAACACGCGGCGGTACGGCGGGTATCTGGTGCACATCGGCGTAGTAGTGGTGGTGATTGGACTCGCCGGTTCGGCATTCAACAAGAACATCGAGAGCGAGATGGGGCTGCACGACAAAATGTCCATCGGTCCGTACACGCTGGAGCAGGTGGGCGCCTCGCAGGACTCGAACCCGAACTACAACTCCGACTACGCGATGCTGGACGTGTACAAGGATGGTAAATTCGCGTTCCAGATGAGCCCGGAGAAGCGTTTTTACCTCGCCAGCGGCCAGCCGCAGACGATGGTTACGATTCATTCCACGCCGGAGTGGGATCTGTACGTGGTGTATGAAGGCCAGAACCCGGATACCGGACAGCCAATCATCAAAG
>JASIJW010000401.1:0-8344 GCA_030050035.1 Acidobacteriaceae bacterium
GCGATACCACATTTGCAGGCAGCGTTGCAGGCACAGCCAAACCTTTCCAAGATCGAGGCCCTGCTGGGCTTCGCTCAAGAACGAACCTCCGATTTACCGAGCGCGCAAAAGAACCTCGAAGCCTCTTTCCCCGTGATCGAAGACAAGAAGCTCAAACTTGAAGTGGGCCTCGATCTCCTCGGCATCTACAACGCGAACAGCGACCTCGATGATGCCGCCGTGTTGGTCCCTCAGTTGCGTAAGGCGTTCCCCGACACTCCCGAGGTGCTTTACGCCGCCTATCGTACTTACGCCGATCTCTCCGGCGAGGCGATGCTCACCTTATCACTGGAGGCTCCTGATTCCGCGCAGATGCACCAGTTGTTGGCGCACGAAGAAATCCGCGAGGGTAACACCAATGGCGCGGTTGCCCAATTCCGCAAAGCCATCGCCCTCAATCCCCGATTACCCGGCGTACACTTTGAGCTTGCCGAACTGTTGAACACTTCGCAGGATCCGGTGGCCAAAAAGGAGGCCGAACAGGAATATGTTGCTGCCCTGGCCGTGAACCCGCAGGACGAAAAGTCGCTCTGCCGTTTGGGAGAGATCGCGATGGCAAAGGGAAACACTAAAAAGGCGTTCGAGCTATTCTCGCGGGCCGTGGCATTACAGCCGGTCGACTCCGACGCCAAACTCGACCTTGCCAAAGTGCTTATCCAGATGAATCAGCTCGATAAAGCTCAAACCCTGCTCGAACAGACGGTGCAGCTTGACCCCACCAATGCCACGGCTCACTATCGGCTGGCTACTTTTTACCGCGATCAGGGGCATATTGAAGATGCCAAGCGCCAATTGGAGTTTTACCAGAATTTGCGGAAAGAAAAAGATAAGCTGCGGGATGTTTATAAAGACCTGCTAATTCAGCCAGCCGAAATCAAGGCAGGCGCGGCGGATGAAAAATAGTCTGTGCTTTGCGCGCGCCAATATGGCGGCTCGGGGAAGAGCAATGATCTTGGATTGCACGAGAGCGTGGCAGCGGGTCCGGAGGAACGGTACAACCTGACGATGCGTTTTGAGTTCTTCAAACTCTTCAACCGTGCTCAGCTTGGCGGACCCGACCAAAACATGCTTGACTCAACCTTTGGTCAGATCATCAACTATGGCGGACTCGGTGGGCGCGTAGGCCAGTTTGGCGCGCGTCTCGCGTTCTAGTAAACGCTCCCCAGGTCGCCTGAGGTTTCGTCTGCCACGATGGATGGAACTCAGGGCGCGTCTCGAAAACAAATTCGTTCGGTTCATAACCTGACGAGCCCAAGGGTCCACTGCATCGCCGAGCAGCATCTTTATGTATGTCGTTGGACGCCGCGGGCGATCGATTCAGTCGGTTTCGATTTTCTGACTTCGGAATGGCTCAACTTGTAGACATTGCAAATGCCGATAACTATCTGCGCAAAGCCGCATTGGCCAACGATCCGCCTTCGAAGACCTTATATAATCCCGAACGGAATGGCATCCGATGCCGCAGCCTTGCCGCATCACTGTTGCCGGCAACTGCGCCTTCCCGGTTGTTCTTGAGCCGATACAAAGGATTACCGTTTAACGACAGCCGCTATCAAGGTGGTCCACAGGAAATACAAGGGCGGGTGTTATGCGCCTATTATGATCTGGGCGGTGAATGAGTGGCGTATCACGATACTGACCCACAAAATCATGGTAGCGGAGAACTGAATCCGGCCGACGGAAGCCACCTCTATGAATTCCGTATTCACGAGGGAGTCGATACGTCCTACACGAAGTTCGATCGTAAACTGGCCGAGGAAAGGGATTGCTGCTCGAAAAAGCCGGAGAAATTTTAACTTCACTACGAATTTTCTTGATTATTCGACCTTGATCCAAGGTAAGCTTCAGCATCTAAAAATCCCAAAAGCCCCTATCCTTCAAAATTCCCCTTGCTGACCGCTTCTTCGAGGTTGGCGAGACCATCGCCAACACCACTACGGCCCGCGCCGTCCGGAGTTCAATTGTTGAAGAATGCGGCTCGTCTAACCATGCGTGTTCATGGGGAAAGTGACAAGCAAACCAGAGATTGGCCTTTCGAACCCCAATTTCGGATAGTTGGACGACAGCCGACAACACGCCCGCAATGCAAGCGGTCTGCGCTTAGTTTCTGAACAGCAACAGGGTCCATGCAGGTCATGTATCCAATGTCGTTCAGCAGCGGATCGCACGCCGACGAAGAAGCTACGTTGATGCCCGATATCATAGACAGTCCTTACCGAAATCTCCTTTTTGAACGCGGCCTCCGCACTTGCGGGCGCAGAGGCTGCAATCGACCATGGTGGATTTATTTCGTTTCTGCGTAAGGTCCGACTTCGGGCTTGCCTTGCGTGTCTTTGAGCGGCCCGAGTTCGTCAGCGACGCCGCGCGTGATGGCCGAGAGTTCGCTACCAGCCTGGAAACACGTGAAATCAGGCCGGTTGAGCCAGCTGATAGGACCGCAGAGCCGTTTGTGCTCAGAGATCGCTGCATCGTGCACGATGTTGATCAGACGCTCGAAATCCGGCGAGCCGGGCCGGTAGCCGGAGCGATTGGCCAGGTCAGAGGCGGCAGCGAAGATGGCCGTCACGCCGGGAATGGCTGCAATTTGTTTGGCCTGCATCAAGGCGGGCAGGGTTTCAATCATCTCGATCAACACCAGGTTCTGATTGATGGTGGCGCGATATCCACCCGGGACGTTGCCCCAAAAGGCCGGACTAAAGGCTTGGCCCCCGCCCAGGCTGCGGTCGCCGAGGGGCGGGAAAAAGGCCCAGTCTCTGGCCTGGGTACCCTGCTGCACCGAGCGGACGGTGGGCACGATCAACACCAGCGCGCCGAGATCCACTGCGTGCTGGATTTCTCGCTCGTCGGCGTCGGCCACGCGCACGCCGGGCACAGCTTTGGCGTGGGGACATGCTGCCCACATGCGACCCACATTTTCCCAATCGCGCGAATTATGCTGCATCTCGACCCAGATGAAGTCGTAGCCTGCGTTAGCCATGGCGCAATAGGTTTCAGGACTATCGCTGCTGAAGAGGGTCCCGCCGGTCACCTTCTCGCCTTTCATCATCTTGATCATGACCGGATTCCAAATCTTGGCATTGGGCGGGGGGGCATCGGCGGGGCCGCGTTGCCATGTTTGTGCATTGAGGGGGCCCTTGTTGACGGCGCCGGGGAGCCCCCTCTCGATGGCGTCCGAGTTTTGGCCCGCGGGCGCCGCGAGGGGAAAGTCGGCGGGGTAATGGACTGCTGTTCCACTGCCGGACGTTTTTCCTAAATTATCCTCAGAGGTTTGGTTTGATTGTGCCTGCGCTTGGGCGATCCTAAATCCAAATACAACCGAGACCGACACGGCTAGCGCCAACCCGAGCCCTAGGACTGTTAACCGTCGATGATTCATCGTGAACTCCTTCCGGTCATTCTGGTAGATCGCAGGCGCCCCAATCGGCTGCCGAATAATAACAGGCTCTAGGCTTTCTCACCCGCCGCTTCCTTGCCGGCGATGTAGCCCTGACAAGTACACCGGGCGAGGCCGTGCTCGCTGAAGCCGCCAGCACACTCGCCTCCGGCGTACAGTCCGGGAATCACTTTCCCATGCAGATCGACCACCTGGCACTTCGCGTTGATGCGCAACCCGGCGCGGGTATCGTGTATCACCGGGGTTGCCCAGGCAGCATAGAAGGGTGCGGTTTGAATTTTGTATTTAGGTTTCGGTTTGTCGAAATCCGCGTCCCTGCCGGCATCGACAAAGGAGTTGTAGCGGGCGACGGTGTCCTGGAGAGTCGCGGTGGGCAGCGGCTTCGGCTGGTACTTCATTGTGACCTTGCAGGCCAGCTCCACGAGCGTATTGGCTTCGAAGAAGAACCCGTTGGCGGTATCCACGTCGGGCGGATGCGGGTTCCAATTTTCGCGGTTGACGGCATCAGCATCGAAGATCGCCCATATCGGCCCGCCGCCGTTGACGGGCTCGCCGGTTCCGGCCATCGCGGCGTCGAGGAAAGCCGTGGAACGAGCCTCCATCTTCACGTTGAGGAGGTTGCGGTAACTGCCCTCCTCGTACGGTCGAACGGAGCCGCTTCGATTGGAGGTGAACCCTTCGGCGGTTTCGTCGTAGAAGCGCAGGCCGGCCTGGTTAACCAGGATCAGGTTCTGCCAATCGGATACGGTAAGACCGGAAGCACCGGCCTCCTTGAAATAGTCGCTTCCGGGTAGCCACTTGAGAGCGCGGTACCCGTAGCGGCAGCCGACCCACCCCGGCTTGGTGATATTTACACCGAATTCGCCAATCTGGTTGTAGGCTCCCCACAAGGATGCCCCAACCGCCATGGCGGCTATTTCGCCGCTGGCGTCCTGGAAGGAATGCGGTTCGCCGGCCACGCCGCAATATTCTTCGGTCAAACGGGGATCGAAAATGCGGCGGAAGTTTACGTTTCCGGTGGAACCGCCAGTGGCTAATATGACAGCCTTGCGCGCGCGGAAATTCAGCATTTTCCCTTTGTTATTCACCACCACGCCTAGCACCCGCCCGGCGGTCTGGTTCTCGCGGATCAGGCTGTCCATGTGGTGGTCAAGCAGGATAGGGATATTAGCTCTTTTCGCGGCGGCCTCGAGCGGACGCATTAGGCCGACGCCATGCGACCTGGTCTTCTGAATCGACTCAGGAAAGGGCACGCCCGCCTCGGGGCGCACAAAGTTCAGCGGTGCGCAGTGCATTTCGCGAAGGACCGAGTTGCCAATCGAGGTACCGCCGGCGTTGTCGGGGCCCTTGTCCACGAACGTTACGCCCTGGGCGAGCAGCCATTCAAACGTGGCAGCCGCATTGTCGGCGAAAGCGCGGACAACCTCGCGGTCATTGTAACGATATTCGGGGAAGCCATTGGGTTCAATCACCGACCAGTCCACCAAGTCCCTGAACAGAAGGTCGGGCGAATCCGCAATGCCGTACTTCTTCTGCACGCTGGTTCCGCCGCCTAAGGCCACGTTGCCAGCGCTGACAATGGCATGCCCGCCGATGTCGCGGGTCGCTTCCAACAGCAGCACCGAAGCCCCGGCCTGCTGCGCGCGAAGCGCAGCAGGGAAACCCATCGCCCCCGCGCCCACCACGATCACGTCCACCTCCCGGTCCCACTTCACGCGAACCGGAGCGGCTGAAGCCGCCTGCGAGACCAGGCTGCCGGAGGCAACTCCAGCGCCTGTTATCGCCGCCTTTTTAAAGAACTCTCGACGCGAATCTCTCATTGTTTCCCTCGCTGACATCCGTCAACTTGCGAACCGCTCGTGATTGATGATCATGGGGCACACGCTACTCCAACGAAACATAGCTGAACACATAGCTGAACATCCCAGCCTGAACCCGCTCGTCTCCACGCATCTCTATTGAACTAACAGCACCACCACGCCGCATCCCCAGTACCTATTCAACAAGTTTCTAAATGCGGATTTTCACAGTGCTCTTACCACGAAGATGAAATCTCATCTACGCAGCGATCAGATCTTTGTTGATCTCCACGCCCAATCCCGGACCTTGCGGCAAGTTGAGATAGCCTTCCTTGTCCACCAGTGGTGCGTTCTCCATAATCGAGAACCCATTGGTATAGGCGGCTATGGGCGGATCGTGGAGGATCTCGATCCACGGCGAGTTCGGCCAGGAGGCGATGGCGTGGAGCTGGGCGATTGTGCCGAGATTGCCTCCGCCGTGATGGGGAATCAATCTCTTGTTGTATGCCTGAGCCAAAGCCCCGATCTCACGAAAGCCCGCGACGCCGTCGGCCACCATAATATCGGGTTGCACGATGGAGTAGACTCTCTGTTCGAGTATCCACCGGTACTCGTGTACGCCGCGATTGTTCTCTCCACCGGCGATGGGAATGTCCACGAGGCTGCTCAATCTGGCCAGTTCATCGAAGGAGTAACGCAGCCGCGGTTCTTCCAGCCAGAGGCAGTTCAAACGCTCAAGTTCCCGCGCGGTCTCCAGAGCGCGGCGAAAATCCCACATCACCCCCGGCTGCCACGTTCCAAATGACTGGGCTTGGTTTGCGTCCACCATGATCTCCATGTCGTCGCCCACCGCTTTGCGGACCGCTTCGACCAGCTGCACGTCTTCCTTCAATGTCGGGTAATGGGCCCGCAGCTTGATTGCCTTCCAACCTTGCGATTTGAGCTGGACCGCCATGCGGACCCTTTCCTCCGGAGTGGAAAGCTGGATCATGCTGGCATAGGCTGGCACTCGATCTTTGGCCGCGCCCCAGAGTTTGTAGAGAGGTTGGCCGGTGGCTTTGCCCACAAGGTCCCACAGCGCAATCTCCAAAGCCGAGACCGTGTGCGGGCTTCCGCCCAGGTAATAGCGGAGCGGACCAGCCAACTGCTCCATACTGAACGGGTCCCTACCGATGAGCTGGGACTTCGCAGCCTCCAGCCAGGAAGGATCCATCTCCGGCCCGATACCCGAAAGTCCCTGATCGGTTTGAACCTCGGTGACTGAACCGCCGCCGATCCGATGTGTGCTAACCGTTCCTGGGTTCCACGCCGCTTCCATCACGCCGGTTTCGCGAACAACCTTCAATTTCACGATCCGGATGTCGGTGATTTTGAGCGGGACGGCCGAGCGCAACTGCGGCATTAGCGAGGTTAAACGCGGCGTCAAAACCGCAAGGGATGCGGATTTCAGAAAATCTCTTCGCTGCATAGGCACAGAGTACACGAACCCTACCCGACATTGAGAGTTTGGGTGAATAGATTTCTCTACACCTTGAAGAACTCGTCCAACAAGCCGCCGAGCGGCGGCCTCTTAGCTGGCTTCTAGGGCTGGCGTAACCCACAAATTCTGCGGAAGAGCCGATCTTCCATTCACCTCGAGAGACATGCACATTCGCGTCTCGATGAAGGCTCCACTATCCTGATCGCCGACTCCCGCTGCCCGGCCAAACCATCAGCTATAGGCAGCGCATCAGTGCGGGACCCGGGGGCGGTGAAGGGATACACGTGGGCCATCAGAGAGGCAACTCCGCCCACCAGACGCGCTAGCGCGATGCTCTGCACTAAGAGGAATCGCAAGATGGAGCCCTCCTGCCCGTAAATGCCCGTAGGGGCAGCGCGTACGGAGGGACTCGCCTGTTCAGCTTGCTGCCGGCACCTTACCCTTTTCCCGTCACCTAGTCGCATGGGTCTGGTCAGCGATTGCGTCGTCCGATTGAAGGGCTCGGTTTTCTTGTGCCAAACGGAATGTTAGTGAAAGTGTGCCGTTTTTCCCCGGGAAGTCAACCCAAGTTTCGCCTGCTTGCCAATCAGAGAAAAGAGGCCCTATTCGCCAGAGATTCGCAATTCTCCGCGCACACATTTGATTGGACAATGGAGCGCAATTGCCGCGGTTTTTCATAAATTCTCGGCATCTCCGCAGCCAGTATTCAGCAGCGGAGTTCGCTTGACTCTTCCGGCAGCCAGAGCGGGAATGGACTTGCCCGAAGGAGGCAAGCACCCGCGATGAACCAGGTGACACATCCAAAACCGACGAGGCAGGAAGCGGTCGATCGGCTGTTGACGCAGTTACCAACCATGAAGAGAAGAGCATTGGAGAAGCTTTGGGGGAATCTGTTCGGAGGGACGCCCTGCCCAGCCTTACGCAGAGAAACGCTGACCCCAATTCTCGCCTACCGCATTCAAGAGAAGGCGTTCGGCGTGCTACGCGAATCCACCGCGCGCAAGCTGCGTGAATTGGCGGAAGATCATAAGCGAGGAGCGCAGCAATTCCAGAGTATGTTGCGGCCCAAACTTGGGACGCATTATGTCCGAGAATATCAAGGCAAGATGCACGAAGTCACCGTACTTGAACCAGGCTTCGAGTATGGGAACCAAACCTACAGGAGTCTGACAGAAATTGCCAAAGTGATTACCGGAACCAAACGGTCCGGACCGGCATTCTTCGGGCTAACGCGCAAAGGAAAGACGGCGACAGCATGAAAGACCGAATCCATTGTGCCATCTATACTCGCAAATCGTCGGAAGAAGGGCTGGAGCAATCCTTCAATTCCCTAGATGCCCAGCGCGAAGCCTGTCAGGCCTATATCCAGAGTCAGCGCGAGGAGAGTTGGCGCGCCCTTGACGCACATTACGATGATGGCGGGTTCTCAGGCGGGAATATGGAACGGCCCAGTCTGAAGCGACTTTTGGCCGACATCGAAGCACGGAAGATCGACACCGTGGTTGTCTATAAGGTGGATCGACTCACACGCAGCCTGGCAGATTTTGCCAAGATCATCGAGCAATTCGACGCGCAGGGCGTGAGCTTCGTATCGGTCACCCAGCAGTTCAACACTACCTCCTCCATGGGCCG
>JASIJW010000402.1:0-2891 GCA_030050035.1 Acidobacteriaceae bacterium
CTGGAACGTCGGAAACGAGTTCGGGACCGAGCTTCAGCGTAGGGTGGGCGACCTCCGGGCCCGGCGAGCAGACGCCCCTGGCCGAGCTGCTGGCCCTGGCGGACGAGGAGATGTACCGCGAGAAGCGGCGCAGAAAGTCGCGGTTGAGGCCCGCCGAGGGCCAGCCAGGCGTGTTAGCGGGGCGCCTGGGGACGAAAGCGCGCAAGCGGCCGGAACCAGACAAGGAAACCCCAAATCTGTTTGCATAGTTATACAGATTGGCTGTATATTTATACGAGCGTGGTTCCTGTCCGTGAACCGCGCTTTTTCATTTTCCCGAGAGCAAGAAAACGCCATGAAAGATCAACGCCAGATCGCAATCCGCGAAGTGCTTTCGAGTTCGCTGGTGACCAGCCAGGACGAGCTGAGGCGGAAGCTGCGCCGGCGCGGCATCGAGGTGACGCAGGCAACGCTCTCGCGCGACATTCACGAACTGCAGTTGCTTAAAGGCCCCGAGGGATATTCGTTGCCCAATGGGCACCGCTCAACAGCGCCCGCCGGCGCAGACGATGCGCCGCCATCGCTGAAAGAAATGATCGACAGCTTCGGGCTGCGCGTGCAGCAGGCCATGAATCAGGTGGTGATTGGCACAACACTGGGCGGGGCGCAGCCGGTGGCTGCGGCGCTCGACCGCGAGGGATGGAGCGAAGTCGTCGGCACGCTGGCCGGCGACGATACGGTGCTGGTGATCTGTCCCGATCCGAAGCGGGCGGGGGAAATTACGGGACGAATCAGAAGGATGCTGGAGTCATGAGCAAGACGGTACAGACAGCGGTAGTGGGAGTGACGGGGTATGCCGGCGCGGAGCTGGCGCGGCTGCTGCTCAGGCATCCGCGGCTGCATTCTGCGCCGCCGGTCTTCGCCGGGCGCGTGGATGAAAAGGATCTTGCTCGCGGCGGGGTGCCGTTGACGGAGATACATCCGCAGCTTGGCGGCAGCAATGGAACCGGCAATCTGAAGCAGCAGCCATTCTCCTGGGAGCTGCTGGCCGAGCGCGGCGTGGATGTGCTCTTCCTGGCCACACCGCACGAGCAATCGCGCGAATGGGTTCCGCAGGCGCTCAGCCACGGGCTCAGGGTCATCGACCTGAGCGGCGCCTGGCGGCTGACCGATGCAGCGAACCGCGCGGTGTATGCGTTTGAAGATGAAGGCTCGACAGCCGCGGCTGAGACGCAGGAGAAAGCCGTCTACGGCATGCCGGAGCTGCACCGTGCCGAGATTGCCGCAGCAAAGCTGGTTGCCAATCCCGGCTGCTATCCAACCACTGTCATTCTGGCGCTGAAGCCGCTGGTCAAGGCCGGGCTGGTCGATCTCGAGCACGGTATTGTGGCCGACGCCAAGAGCGGCGTGAGCGGCGCGGGTAAGGCTCCGACGGCCAAAACGCACTTCATGTACGCGGCCGATAATCTTTCCGCCTATGGCATCTTTGGCCACCGGCACACGGGCGAGATGCTCGAGCAGATTGGAATCGGCTCGGGCGATATTATTTTTACGCCGCACCTGCTGCCCATTCCACGCGGCATTCTGTCAACCATCTACGTGCGCTTCCGCGAGGCGCAGACTCGGGAAAGCGTTGCGCGTGTGTACAAAGAGTTTTTTGCCGGCAGCCCCATGGTGAGGCTCTACGACAAGGCGCTGCCACAGATCCAATATTCGGTGCGCACCAACTATGCGGATATCGGCTTCCAGCTTGATGCCAGCGGAAAGCGCGCAGTCATTGTGAGCTGCCTGGACAACCTGCTGAAAGGCGCGGCGGGACAGGCTGTACAGAATCTGAACGTGATGATGGGCTGGCCCGAATCGGAGGGTCTTGAATGAAATTCGCCGCGGAGGGCCGTGAATGAAATTCGTCGTGAAATTGGGCGGTGCGGGTCTAGAAAATCCGGCGATCCTCGATGGCTGCACACGGGCGATTGCCGAGCTGGTGCGCGACGGCAACCAGGTGGCCGTGGTGCACGGCGGCGGCGCGCAACTGACGAAGATGCTGAAGGCGCTGGGCATCGAGAGCCAGTTCATTAACGGCCTCCGTGTAACTGATAAAGACACGCGCGACGTGGCGCTAATGGTCTTGGCCGGCCGCGTAAATAAATCGCTGGTTGCCGCGCTGGGCGCGCTGGGCCAATCCGCCGTGGGGTTGAGCGGCGGCGACGGGCTCATCTTTCGCGCGCGCAAAAAGCGGACCGCGCCCGATCTCGGCTTCGTAGGCGAGATTGCCGCGAGCGATCCGCGCTGGATTGAGGCCATCTGGAAGTTAAGCAGCGTGCCGGTGATCTCATCCATCGCTCTTGGATTTGACGGCGAATACTACAACGTGAACGCCGATGAGATGGCCTCGGCCTGCGCCATCGCCTGCAATGCCGATGCTCTGGTTTTTCTTACCGATGTTCCCGGCGTAAAGGGCGCAGACGGCGAGGTATTGCGATGGCTCTCGATTGACCAGATTGCCGAGATGGCGCAGAGCGCAGTAATCTCCGGTGGCATGCTGCCCAAGCTGGGCGCCTGCCGCGAGGCATTGCTGAACGGCGTGAAGCGCGTGCGCATTCTTCCCGCCGAGGCTGCCGCTGCTCTGCCCGACCTGTGCAGCGCGCGCATTACCCACGGAACCGAAGTGATGGTCGCCTAGCAGCGCGCAGAGTAGTTTTGTGAAAGGGCACGACTTTAGTCGTGCCGAACATGGCCCCAAAAAACATGGGGCTTTAGCCCCGGAGAAATTCCGGTGAGGAGGTTTGGAACAAGTGGCCAAACTGGATGAAATTCGCGCTGCCGAAGCGCGGCTGCTGCTCGCCACTTATGAGCGCAGCCCGGTTTTGTTTACCGGCGGCGAGGGCGTCTACATTACCGACGAAAATGGC
>JASIJW010000403.1:0-9477 GCA_030050035.1 Acidobacteriaceae bacterium
CAGTTCTGGCGCACCAGGGTTGAGCCGTTGGTGCTGTTGCCGAAGTAATCTTCCTTGATTTGAGTGCGGTAATTCGTGCGGAAATCGAAGAACATGTGGTCCTTCGCGCTCGCGTTGTAGTCCATCCGCCCGAACTCTTCGTTGTACTTGTCGACGCTGGGCGCATTGCTGATATAGTTGTCCACTCCATCAGTGCCCACTCCCACCGTGTTGTTGGGCTCTGGATAAAGCTTGAGGTAGTTCAGCGCGATGGGATTAATGGAGTACCCGGCGTTCGCAGCGCTGGAGCAATAGGTGGACTGGTTGGTCAGACAATTGTTGGGAACGGCCGTGCGGTTGTTCACCTTGCCGCCCGAGTAGGTGCCGGTCATCGGCTCATAGAGCTGATAACTCGAGCCCAGAGCCAGGAGCGACGAAAAGTCGCCCTGTCGTTCGGCGTCGGTGGGCACGGTGGTCTCGGTCGTCGCAGGCTGCTTGTCGTCGAGGACTTCCCAGGCAAAGAACCAGAACAGCTTATTCTTGCCATTCAGGACTTTGGGAATCATGAGCGGGCCGCCGGCGCTAAGACCGTACTGGTTATAGTGCGTGTTCGGAATGGGTGTATGGGACCGGTCGTTGAAGTACGAGTTGGCGTAGAGGTCGGGAATCTGGCTGAACTCGTAGGCGGTGCCGTGCAGCGCATTGGTACCGCTTTTGGTGATCTGGTTCATGACGCCGCCGATGGTGTGTCCGAAGGAGGCATCGGTCGCGAAGGGCTGCACTGTAACTTCCGACACCGAATCCTGCGTGGGGCTGAAGGCCAGCGATCCCAGCATGGTCTCGTCGGGCGAGCCGTCCATTAGAACTTCGCTCGATTGCAGCGGCGTTCCGCCGATGCTGAACGAGTTCATGTTGTTGTTGTCAAAGGGATGCGATTGCTCCGGAGCAGCCTCGGTTTCGACCCCGACGGAAAGCTCGGCCAGCATCATGGGCGCGCGCCCGTTGAGGGGCAGGTTGGCAACGGCGGCAGTCGAGACATCCTCGCCGATGTTTGCATTTGCCTGGTCCAGCAGCGGCGATGCAGCGGTTACCGTGACCGTCTGGCTGGTCCCACCGACTTGAAGCGCCAGATTAATGATCGGATGTTCCTGCGCCTGCAGCGTAATGCCCTTGCGTTCCAGGACCTGGAATCCGGCCGCCTTTGCAGTAATCGTGTACTCACCGGGAAGCAAAAATGGCACCACGTACTGGCCCGCCGCGTCGCTGGTGGTTTTGCTGATGGTTCCGGTGCTGGTCTCCCTGACTTCAATGGCTGCGCCAGGCACTACCGCGCCGCTGGAATCGGTCACGCTGCCGCTGATGGTGGCGCGGAATTCTTGCGCGTGCAGGCCGGCGGGAAGCAGAAATAGCGTGCACACGATCATTGCAAGCATGCTTGCTACGCCGATGCCGATCTTTCGGACTGTTGGCGAAGGTCGATCCGGATCTCTCATCAGATACTCGACCTCTTGTAGTTGACTCTCAGCATGAGGTCCTACCTCATGAACCCTGCGACAGACCCCCTCTGTCATCTTCACTACCTCCAGTTCGTTTTGCGTGCATTTGTCCCAGTTTTCGGGAATATTAAAGGGAAAATTGATTGTTTTAATGCGGGATTAGTCTGCAATATTGACGTAACGATTGTCAATCACGCGGCAAATCGTGTGAGGCGTCCACATGGCGAAGAATACCATCACGGAACGGACATGTGGTCAGACCAATGTCACCGAAATGTAAAAATGTTGTCGTACTTTCGTCCGGGCGTCGAATGAAGCTGGTTTTTCAGGAGGGAGCGAGCCGACGGGCAGTCATTTTCCGAGAGCTTCCTCGGTTGGAAGCTTGTCTCGAAGCTGGTTTAGCCCTGGTTTTGCCGTCGCTCGCTCTTGCCGCAACGCCTTGAACGCCCGGTAGACAAACCAGCCCATGTGCCAGCCGTCGATGAACTTGTATGGCGTTTCGCCGGTGGTGTAGTGGCCGCATGGCAGCACGCGATGTTCGAAGTTCACCTTATCGCGGCGAAAGGCTTCGACCACTTCGAGCGAGTATTTCCTGGGAAACGTAAGGTCGTAATCCGCGTAGATGACAAGCACGTTCTTGCCCTCGCCGTTCGCATCGGGTCCGCGGAACCGCTCGTAATAGTTCACCGGGCTGATGGCTGCCCACAGCGCGCTCAGCCGCTCCTGCGTCAGGCCCGCTTCTTCGAGCCCCCGGCGAATGTGCCGCGTGCTCTGCCCCGCCCACACTACATCTCCGAACGCCGTAGACGCGTGGTTATAGACGTTCACCCTCAGCCGCCGATCGTGCGCGCTCGCCAGGAACGCGTAGCAGGAGCCAAGGCTTGTGCCCAGCACGCCGAACTGCTCGTATCCCTGCTCTTCCAGCCAGTCCAAGCAGCAGCGGATATCGACGACCGCCTGCCGGCAGGCTGAAAGCGTGCGCCCGATATTGGCGCTCACCGCGTAATCGGAGCGCTCAAGTTCTGCCGGCCGGCGAATGTCGTGGTACGGCTTTGAGAGCCGCAAGGCCGAGATCCCCATGCGGTTGAACAGAGTGCAAAGCGCGTTGTGGCTAAAGCCGTCGGCGTTCCACTGCGGCAGCACCACGATCGCCTGCTTTGGCCGCGCGGGGTCTTTATGAGCGGGCGCCGGATACCATCGTGCGTTGACCAGATCGTTCTCCGGGTACGGCGTGCGCTCCGGCGAGGTGAAGCGCAGAAACTGCGCCGGCTTGAGTGTTCCTTCGGCCGCCTGCGCGCGCAGCTCCGCATCTTTGGCGAGCGTTTCCGGCCGCACGTTGGTGGGGAAAAGCTGAGGAGCGCGCTCTTCCAACCGGAAATCGGCAGGGCGCTCGTAGCCGAAGAAGATGTGGCTGTTGCGGACGAGGATCTGGTTGATGCGAATCATCGCGGTCTCAGCCGCTACGAGGTCGCGCTCAATACCCGCGGCTGGAATCGCGTCCGCGAACCCATGCTCCCGCAGAAAGGGCACAATCCACTCAAAGCCCCACTCGAGCGGCCGCACTACGCGGTTCTCATCGCGCGTCGTCAGCCGGGTCTCCCAGCGATACATCCAGCGCGCGTACCAGTCCCTCAGCATTTATTCTGTTTTGATTTTATCGTTGCGCGCGAATTCAGAACGCCCGCCGGGCGCGCTTCAGGCTGAGAAACTCAGCCGTGAACCAGCCCAAGCTGCACAGCAGGATCAGCGCGATGATGCACTGCGAGATGACGCAGTAAAGGCACCAGATCATTAGCGCATACTGCTCAATCATCGTAAGACGCAACGCAAAGCAGAAGGCGGCAAAGGCGGCAAGCAGCAGCAGGTAGCGCCGGCGGAAGAACGCCAGAATGCCGAGCAGAAGGTACCCGGCAATGCCGATCACGGCTACCGGAACGTGGTCCATCATCGCGAATGAGCTGTGGTTCACGATCCCGCAGTCCCAATGCTCGTTAATGTCGCACGGCTGTGTTCCTGTTTCGTAGTGTGCCCGGAGGGCAAGCACAGAGACAATCACTCCGGCGAGGGCAAGGACGATAAGCAGGTATCGCATAGGACATCCTTATTGTAACGGCCCAGCCCGGATGCAAACCCGATCCAGAGCACATATAGGATGTACTCATGCACCCGGCGCAAAAGGATTCGGCACAAGACGCCCAGCGCGCAATGCCCTCCCGCGGCCGCCGCGTCGCCTTCTTTGGAGGAAGCTTCGATCCTCCACACATGGGTCATCTTGCCGTGGCCCGCGCGGCGCGCGCAGCTCTCGATCTCGACACCGTACTCTTTGCGCCAGTGGGCGCGCAGCCGCTCAAGCCGCAGGGCTCGACCGCCGGTTTTGATGACCGCGTAGCGATGACGAGGCTCGCCATCGCCAACGAACCGGGTTTTGAAATTTCGCTCGTCGATGCGCCTATCGAGGCGCCGCACCCCGGTAGCGCGTCGAACTACACCCCTCCTAACTACACCTTCGACACGCTTGAACGGCTCCGCTCCGAGCTTCCCGCCGACGCCGAGCTCTTCTGCCTCATGGGCGCCGACTCTTTCTTCGGCTTGCGCCACTGGCATCGCGCCGCAGAGATCCCCTTCGCCGCCGCGCTCATCGTAGCCTCGCGTCCCGGCCAGCCATTGAGCGATCTCGAATCGGCCCTGCCTGCGGGGCTCACGCTCACACTATGCGAAGAACGCAGGAAAGACGGTCCCGGTTCATGCAATATCGACGTGCACAGTTTCCGGCTCAGCAACGCGACGGGCCACGGCGCGCCGTTCTATCTGTTGCCCGGCCTCGATATCGAGATCAGCGCATCGGCCATCCGCGCCCAGATCCCGGCTGAACCGCTAGCGCCGGGCATTCTTCCACCCGCCGTCCGCGACTACATTGCCAGCCATCGCCTCTATGCCGGCCCAACCTCCCCTTGCCCGCCCACCATCCAACGTCTACGATGAGGCAAGGGGAGCCTACCGAACGCATGACACCCACCGCCGCGCACGAACAGACGCGACTCCTGGTGCAGGCCGCAGCCGCGGTCTGTGAAGAGAAAAAAGGCCACGACACCCGCATTCTCGAACTCGACCCAGTCGACTCCAGTCTGGCCGATTTCTTCCTCGTCACTTCCGCCACGAGCGACCGCCAGGCCATCACCATCGCAGACGAGATCGAGATGCGCCTCAAGCGCGACTTCGGCGTCTACGCGAACTCGGTCGAAGGGCGCCGGCAGGGCGATTGGATCCTGCTGGACTACGTCGACTTTGTCGTCCACGTCTTTCTCGCCGAGCGCCGCGCTTTTTACGACATCGAGCGACTGCGCAAATCCGCCCGCCCGCTTACGCCGGCCGAGTTTGACGCCGAGTTGAAGGACGCGTTGGCCGCCAGAACGCGCGCGGCACGTGGCCAGGGTAAGTCCGCCACAAAGGCTGCATCGGCAAAGCAACCAGCTGCCACCGCGGGAAACGGCGCAAAATCCACCGGCAAGCCGGAAACAAAAAAGAGCGCGACCCGTCCAGCCTCACGCTCCGCTTCCACACCCAAAAAGAAAGCTGTCGCGAAAGCGGCAAAGAAAAAATCCTCTGCAAAGCGCGTTGCAAAAACAACGGCCGCCAAAAAGCGCTCTTCGGGCAAACGATAGCCTTTCGGCCGCGATATTCTGAAAGCCGCATGAGGAAAATCAACTGGCTCGTCGCCGGCATCGGCGACATTGCGCAGCGGCGCGTTCTGCCGGCGATAGTGGCCGAGCCGCGCAGTACGTTGTACGGTGTCGTCACGCGCACCCCGGCAAAGGCCGCTGCATATTCCGGAGCGCGCGTCTTCGCCACCGTCGAAGACGCCGTCACCGACCCGGCCATCGACGCCGTTTACCTGGCGCTGCCAGTAGCGATGCACGCGTCCACTGCCGTCGCCGCGCTGCGGGCCGGCAAGCACGTGCTATGCGAAAAACCAATGGCCATGAGCGATGCCGAGGCCGCGCAGATGGTGGCCGAAGCCCGCACAGCCAGCCGGCTTCTGGGCGCGGCTTATTATCGCCGCTTGTATCCCAAGCTCATCCGCGCCAAAGAGCTCATCGCCGCAGGCGCAATCGGCCGGCCGGTGCTGGCCGAAGCAAATTGCCACGGCTGGCTGGACGTCACCGGCCGCGAGTGGCTGCTCGATCCGAAGATGGCCGGCGGCGGACCGCTCTACGACATCGCCAGCCATCGCATCGACGCCATGCACTTCCTCTTTGGCCGCGCGGAGCAGGTACGCGGCCTGCTTTCGAACGCCGTCCATCCACTTGCCGTCGAAGATTCCGCGACCATCGTGCTTGGCTTTCCCGGCGGCGTGCATGGAATTGTCGATGTACGTTGGAATTCCCAGATCGCCCGCGACCAGTTCCGGATCGTTGGCGCCGAGGGCGAGATCAATCTCGACCCCCTCAACGGCCCTGGGCTGTGTGTCCGCACGGGAAATTCCGACCGCATGGAAACACTGCCGCCGCACGACAACCTTCACTTCCCGCTGGTAGCAAATTTCGTCGACGCAGCGCTGGCCGCAGATCCCCAGCGCCTGGCATGCCCCGGCGAGCAGGCGCTCTGGACCGATTGGGTGATTCAGCAGGCGGCGAATTCGGGCGCAAAAGTTTGAGAACACCCTTCTCACTCCATTTGCAACGAATCCCGCCGTCCGTCATCCTTAAGGGTGAGGCCGTTGCTGTGCGGACGGCCTGAATCTCAGGCTGTACCACAGGAACGGTCATGGCTCTGCCCACGCACATTCTCCTTGTCTACGGGTATCTGCTCTTATTTGTTTGGGTTCTAGTGGAGCAAATGGGCCTCCCGATTCCCGCCTCGCCCGTGATTCTGGCCGCCGGCGCGCTTTCGGCCGAAGCGTTGATGCACTTCTTCCTGGCTTTTGCCGCAGTCGTCGTCGCGGCGCTCATCTCCGATACAACATGGTTCTTCCTCGGCCGGCGGTACGGGCACAGAATCATGCGCCGCCTGTGCAAGCTCTCGCTCGAGCCCAGCACCTGCGTCCGCCGCACGCAGGAATCCATGGGCCGCCGCGGCGCGGTCATGCTGCTGTTCGCCAAGTTTGTCCCCGGCCTTGCCATTCTCGCGCCGCCCATCGCCGGCCAGTACCGCATGCCTGCATGGCGCTTCCTCTGCTTTGACTTGCTGGGCACGTCCGCCTGGGCTGCGGCGCTGTTGCTAGGCGGGCGCTTCTTCGGTGACGCGCTCCAGCACAATCCCGCACTCCTCGCCTGGGCCGGCCGCTTCTCCGGCGTCCTGCTGCTGGCCGGCATCGTGGGCTTCTTCGTAGCGCGGATCCTGCGCCGCCGCGCCATGTTGCGCAAGCTGGTCGCCTCGCGCATCGAGCCTGAGGAATTGAAGCGCAAGCTCGATGCCGGCGAACAGGTCTATATCGTCGACCTGCGTCATCCACTCGAAATGCTCACCGACCCCTACACGCTGCCCGGCGCGCTGCAGTTTGCGCCCGAGGCCGTTGCCAGGCGGCACCAGGAGATTCCGCGCGACCGCGACGTGGTGCTGTACTGCACCTGTCCCAGCGAAGCCACGGCGGCGCGCACCGCGCTCCTGCTGCTCAAGCAAGGCATCGAGCGCGTGCGCCCGTTGCGCGGAGGCTACGACGAGTGGAAACGGCTCGGTTTTCCGCTTGAAGACATTCCGATGGCCGCGAATGTCTGGAGCGATTTGATCCACACCCCCAGCCGCGAACCGAAGCAGGCCTAAGCTGCAGCCGATAAGCTGCCGAATCCTCAATCCGATCCGGCAGCTTAAAGTGGCTGCAGGGTTTGTGTCAGTTCATGCGCCGCTCACAAACAGCGCCGCGATGCTGTTCGCGATCGGCGATCCAATACCGGTGCAGGGGTCCGGTCCCACCGCTGCGCTGTAAAAGCCGTTATTGCCCACAGTGATGTCGTTAAAGGCCGACTGATTCTGCCACAGCTTGGGCGTAACAAAGCCCAGCTTTTTGCCAAAAGCCGCAAACAGACCCGCGTAGAGCGGAGCCACGGCGCTCGTGCCGCCAACCACCGTCGACGATCCGTGCACAAAGACCTCGTAGCCGGTGTTGGGATCGGCGTCGGCCGACACGTCCGGAACCATCCTGCCGGTGCCGAACTTCGTATTCGCCGGCGCCGGCGGTGCGCCAACCTGGAAACTCTGCACAGGAAAAATCGTCGAGTAACCGCCGCCCGTGCCCTCGCCATTCGTCTTGCCAGGGTCGTCATTCCACACCACTTCGCTGGTCGACGTTTTCTGCGTTCCTCCGCAGCCCACCACGTGCGGGCACGAGGACGGCAGGTCTACATTTGCAGGGGTAGACCCTCCGTCGCTCGAGTCGTTATCGCCGGAAGCAGCGAAGACGGCCATCCCGCCGGCCGTTGCTGTCTGCGCCGTCGACTCCATTTGATCGGCTGCCGTCTGGCCCCAGTTCGCCTCGTCCGATCCCCAGGAGATAGTGCATACGTCGCAGCCGTCCGATGCAGCCTTCTCGACCGCCGAGGCGATGTCCTGCGACCAGTAAACACGAACGGTCGCCGCCTTTCCGGTGGCAACGAAATAAGCCGCGGCTGTCGTCTGGATGTCGAGCGCCACTTCAAAATCGGCCTCGCCCGCCTGCCCGCTCTGGTTCGGCGTGTTTTCAGTCCCGTCAACCGAAACATCCGTGATTGAAGGCACCGGCTGGCCGACGGACTGGAAGAAGGAATTCATATCCGACTGCACCCAGCCGCCGCCCAGTTCCACAATAGCGATCACGCCTCCGCCGGGCATGCCGCTCGGCCAGTTATATGCCTTACACAAGTCAGGAATGGACCAGGGCTGCGTCGGGGTGACGGCGCGAATTGCGATTGGCACCTGGCTGAGAAGCTTCACATACGGTCTGCAACGGTACTTCGGCTTATGTCGCATGTCTCGTTTTTCTCCGAAGGGGGAAGGTATGAAACGCGCAGCGGGGAAAAAGTAACCGTCCAGCAGCGACACGTGCAGCGTCCCCGTTCCTCAGGAGCGGGGATCGCGTGTCGCCAACTTGCTTCGATTCTACTGGGAGGCAGTCGTAGCGGCCGGTGCGGCGCTTTTGGACAAGCTGCGCACGTAGATGATCAGGTTCCAGACGGCGTCATCCTTCGCGCGAGCGGGATCTTCGCTTGGCATCTGGCCCTTGCCGTTGCGAATGATGTTAAACAGCTCGCCGTCCATGCGTCCGGCAAGCGTTTTAGGATCGCTCAGGTCGGTCAGGGTAAGCCCCATGCTGGTCGCCAGGTCGGTCTTGCCGTTGCCGTTATCGCCGTGGCACATCGAGCAGTCGATCGAATAGATCTCCTTGGCTTTGGCTTGCGACTCGGCCGTAGGCTTGACGGGATTCTTCATGCTGTCGGCCATCTTGGGCCCAGCCGGCGCAGTTGCGGCATTCGCCTGCGCGGGTGCTAATGCCGGCGCGGGCGCTGCCGCCGGTGCGGCCGGCTGTGTAGCTGGTTGCGTAGCCGGCGTCTGGGCCTGCTGTGCCACGCGTCCACGAACAGTTGCCGGAAACATCATGAAAACTCCTCCAGCCAAAAGCAGCATCATCGACTTCGACATAGAGCCCTCCCTATCACCGTGGAATTCATCGGTCCCGAAATCTGCCCCGCATTATAGGCCCAAAAAATCGCACCGGGATATGACAATCCGCACCGGCAGGTCGAAACCGGTCTTCGCACTCCAGGTGTGTCAAGCCCCTCTTTTAAACGAACGTAAAAGAGATCCAACCTACCATGCATCCTCCACCCGGCGGGCGCACTCCAATCGCTTCGGAACAGATCGAAAAAGACCAGGCAGTGGGGCCGTGGCGCGAGGGAGTTCGGCTATGAAAACGGTGAAATTTGGATGGTTATTGGCTGCGTTGCTGGCGCTGCCCTGCGCTGTTACAGCGCAGAGCGCCGCCGGGAACAGCCTGCCGGCGGGAACACTGCTTCCGGTCGCGCTGAGTCAC
>JASIJW010000404.1:0-3203 GCA_030050035.1 Acidobacteriaceae bacterium
CAACCGCGACCAGCCTATTAACGAACACTGCGTCCATGCAGAGCACTGGCGACGTGGTGGTTGCTTCTTCAGTGATTCCGCCGGGCATCCGCCGAGCAGAGGTGGCGCGATACGAAGACATTCGTTTGACATTCTCCTGACAACAATATCCTCGCGCATGCTTATTGTGTACCTCGGGACACCACCTCTTCAAAAAACCTCGTCACTCAAAATTAGGAAAGGCTGAACGTACATGAAGAAGTCAATGAGCAATACTGGGCACCCAGTTGACCGCCGTTCTTTTATGAAAAGCGGTCTTCTGGCAGGAGGCGCAGCAGCAGTGGGCGCCGGTTTGTTAGCCAATGCAACTTCGGCCCCTGCACAAGAGCAAGGTTCCGATGGTCCTCTCTCCGCAGGCGACGTCGCCATCCTCAGGTTTCTGGCGGCGGCGGAACTCATCGAGGCCGACCTCTGGACGCAGTATGCCGAACTAGGAGGTATCGGCGATAATCTGCCCATTGAGGTTGACCCGAGCGAAACGTTGAACCCTTATCAGACTGCCCTCTCGAACCTCGATCCGGACGGCCCGCAATACATCACCAGCAACACGCTGGATGAAGTGAGTCACGCCACCTTTCTCAATGCCTACCTTGAGTCCCGCGGAGCCGAACCGGTCAATTTCGACGAGTTCCGCACACTGAAAGGGAGCACAGCCACCGGATCGTCCGGCATCGGACGCCTTACCAATCTGATGCATCTCAATGTCGACACCAGCTGGTTTATTCGCTATCGCAGCGCAACCAACCCGGATTTCGGCGCCACGTTTCCTCAGGCAATCACTCTGGATGGGGTTACTGCGATTCCGATAAATGATGCCGATCTGAACAATCCCAATTCCAATCATCTCCAGGCGATCGCGAATACGGCGGCCTTTCACTTTGGATACATTGAGCAGGGCGGCTCGAGCCTTTACGCAACCATGAGCCAAAAAGTGACCGATCCTCAAGTACTTGAGATCACGCTTGGCATCGGCGGCGACGAGATTGCTCACTTCCTGGAGTGGGTTGATTTCTCGGGCAACGGAGTGCAACCGCCGGTGGCGCCGTTTACAGACACTGTATCCGGGCTATCGTTTCCCAACTTCTTCTCCCCACTTAATCCGCTGATTCAACCTAGCCTCATCTTCCCCGTTCCCTGCGAATTTATCAGCCCGAACCTTCCGCACGTCTCAATCATTCGTCCGCTTACCGACAAATTTGCGGGCGCGGTATCAACGATCGCAAGCTTCACTGCCGACGGGCTCTTCACTGGCCAAAGCAAGAAATTCCTCAACTTACTCCAAGCTATGGCGGAAGAAGCCGACGCCGCTACGCGGATCCTACCGTAACCATTGAATCCCGGTTCGCATTGCATTAGAAATCGGGGGCCCTACTGGCTCAGTAAGGCCCTCGATATCAACAGGGAAATAGGATCAATTCCTATGCGCTCAGAGAAAGGTAATAGAGATCATGAGCGATACCCAAGATAGTTTCCTGGCTCGCGAGGCGCAAGCCGGCAACGACGCGGCTTTCACCAATTGGTTCATTCGCACCATCGAGCCATTCTAAAGCTCGCGTTACTACGGTCGCCGTCTTGAGAAAGCGCTCGAAGGTTCCAATTTCGGATCTGCGACCGAGACGGTTTGCGTTGACGAAGTGCGCGTTGCGTGCCGGCCGGAGAAACTTGCAGTTCTTTAGGGAGCCTGACTGTGAAATGTGAGAAACGCTCCGTGGTCACTGCCGTAGCTGTAATTGTGTTCTCAGCGAATTGTGCCTGCGCTCGAGCATCGAGCCCCGGCAAAAATCCACCAGCTATCGTTGCGCTCCAGGCCAAGGCGGATCGAGCCCAGCTCAGAGATAGATGTTTTCTCTATGCGGAACTCGTCAGTGCGATGACGGACCTTGCAATCAGACAAGTCAATTCCGGCGATCCCGGACAGGTTTTAGAGACCCTCAAGTCGGTGAACCAGTATTCAGAGAATATCCATTTGAGCGTTGACGGTAAGAGTAGAAAGCTAAGAGAGGCCGAACTGCTTGTGGATCATGCATCATTTCGCATCAAGGAGCTCCTTAGAGATGCCGCGTATGAGGATCGGCCGGCTTTGCAGGAGACGCTGAATAGGCTCTACCAGGTTCGGACGCAACTCATGATGCAAGTCTTCGAAAAGTAGAATGAGGCTGATTCAATCTTCCTTCTCAGGCACAGATCATTCGTGCGACGCTGTGACTCGCGATCGGCTATTGCGCTGAGTATCAATAGAGAGAGTTGCCTGATCATGCCCACAACTCATTCCTCGGCGTCTGTTTGCCGGGCAGCATTCCACGCAAAGACGCTCGTGCGCGTGCGATACGGGACATCACGGTGCCGATGGGTATTTCGAGAACGGCCGCGATCTCCCTGTATTTCATCTCTTCCACGTCAAAGAGCAGGATCACCTCCAGCAGTGGCTGAGCCAGTTTCTCCATCGCGGCGTGCAGCGCGGTGCAGTCGTTTAAACGGATCATGTACATCTCAGGAGTCTGCCGGTCGATCACGGCCTCCGGATATTGCGCCGGCCCTGAAGCGCCGTTTTCGTTCAACTTATCCTCAAGCGCAACCGTGCGCTTCGCCGTCAGCACGCTGCGAGAGGTCAGGTAGGCGTTTTTTAGAATGCGGAATGTCCAAGCCTTGAAGTCGGTTCCGGTCTGGAACAAGTCGAACCCGCGAAGAGCTTTGAGAAGTGTCTCTTGCACGAGGTCCTCCGCATCGGTGGCGTTGCGGGAGAGCCAGAAGGCGAGGTTGTAGAGTGAGGGAAGCAACGGTAATGCCAGGTCCTCGAACTCAGTGGCCAACGAGCCCGTCGTACGAGCGGTTCGCATCCGGGGAAGGGTTTTCTCGGGCGGTGACTCGATTGCAGTGACGAGGCTCATGGGCGCTAGTCCGGAACCAGCGTTCAGGCACCCAAAATGTTGGCCGCTTCCCATAGGGCGTTTGAACTCTCTCGCGCCGGCAGAAAGGCCGCGACTTCCGATTTGCGTGGAAGAACCAGGAGTGTCACTTGGGTATGCAACGCACGCTTCGGCCTCGTTCTCGCAGTTCGCTCGCTTGCCATTGGGTTGGCAAGACTGAATTGCACAAGCACATCGTTCGCTGTGTCCTGCATACGGGTGCCGGGCTTATGCAGTGCACGGGCCGCCTTCGACGCG
>JASIJW010000049.1:0-3228 GCA_030050035.1 Acidobacteriaceae bacterium
AAAGAGAGCAGAATTCAGAGCCAAATCTCTTTCCGCCCGCTCGCCCGTTGAGAACTAAAAACGAAGGACATCTCATCGAACTGGAGAAGAGAGCTAGATGCTAAAGACCGGCATTATCAACCCGGGAATCAACTCTCTCTTAAGTCGTGTTCGTCATACAGACACCCTCATTATCTTGGATTGGAGCTTTCTCCATATGGCTGGAGTGGAGACGATTGACCTCTCACTTATGGATGGAATTCAACGAGTTATTTCAGGTTCCTGCGGCGGCATCTTGCCCGTTCTGGGTAAAGCTATTACTCGCCATGTGGGCAATCTGATAACAGGCGCCATTCTATACCCCCGCTACTTCCAGTTTTAGGCTCCAGGCGTAGCTGCACGGTCTGTTGCCAACTTGCTGCAGATTCTCCGGCAAGGTAATGACGGTCCCCCGCGCCGCGTCAAATCTCCAAGGCAGCTTTGCATGTGAGCCCAGCAGTTCCACACTCGAAGCAGCATTAGGGCGAACGTTGCGAAGCACAACCTGAGTTCCTGGCCATTCGGTAAGGATCGCGTAGACGAATCGTGAGTCTTTCGAACGCGTATAGCGGACCGCTTCGCCTTCGGACCAAAGTGTGCCCTCGCGCGGGCGAGTCGCGTAAATTGCCTCGCCATTCACCTTCAACCACGCTCCCGCGCCTTTCATCTGACGGATGGCCTCGGGGTGAAACTCGCCATGAGCATTGGGGCCGACGCCAATTTGCAGGCCGCCACCCTTGGCAACAGTATCGGCCAGATTCTTCACAATCCATTGGGTGCCTTTGTACTTTGCAGCATCTGGCTCATACGAGAAGTCGGTGCCCAGTGGATAGATTGTGAACCACGGCTTGTTGGTTGTTTCTTTCGAGCCGGGAACCACGCGCTCCGGGGTGAAGTAGTCGCCGTAATTCCCAATGCCACGGTCGCGCAGCATCACATCGGGCTGAATCTGCCGAAGTTTCAGCAAGGTCTTGCGAAGCTCAGGCCAGACGCGTGGCCCTAGCCACATGTCGAGATCGATCATGTCGATCTTCCCATAGTTGGTCAGTAGCTCAACCAACTGTGCGCGATGCCTCTCCATCATGCGCTTTACTTCCGCATCTGTAGGATCGGGAACGATGACGGCGCGATTGCCTAATCTTTGCCCCGAAAATTTGAAATCAGCCGGGTCCATCCATTCTGCCGAGGATGGTATCTGTAGCGGATGCGCCACATATGGCCGGAAATCCGCGTCGTACCAGTCCGGATGCGAGAAATAAAGATCGATTTTGATTCCTTGTTTATGGGCTGCATCGCAAAGTTCCTTCACAACATCTCGCCGGAACGGGGTCTCCATTATGGAGTAGGCCAGATCACAGGATTCAATCCTGGGGCCTCCCGCGGCTGTCCAGTTGGCCCGGTTCTTCACTCGGGTCCTGGTATCAAACATGCAGAAGCCTTCATGATGCTTGGTCGTGAACGCGAGCATTCTCATGCCACTTTCGTTGAAAACTTCCATCCATCCGTCTGCATCGAAGCCCGCTGGGTTCCAGGTCTTATAGAGATTGCTGTAGGCTTGCCGATCTTCGAGCGACATCGGTAGGAAAGGCCATGACTCTGCGCCGCGATGCCATATTGAGTAGATCCCCCAATGAATACGAACGCCGAACTTCATATCCTGGAAGGCTTCGTATGCACTTGTTGGCGCCGAGTGATACTCGGGAACAGGCGTGTTTTCAATATAAGGGACGCGATACAACTCCGACGCCGGGAACCCTCGTAATCTCCCCGGCGTCTGCGCCCTGCACGAATACGCAGAAGTAGCCGCCAAAGCCCCAGCTGTTGCAATAAATTCTCTCCGATTCATGAGTAAGACTCCCTCCAAAGCTGCATCCCTGCATAGATTCAGATGGAACCGGGCCACACGCCCACACACCGTTGCGGTTTGAAACGACATCCTTAACCCGAGGAGCAAATCCAGCTAGCCATTCCAGTCCATTTTAATGATTATGTCAATATGAAGTTCTATTGACATCCTTAGAGGCAGTGCGTTACATTCCTCAACGGGAGTGATATGCCAGCGGACGTAAATCCGGTGGTCGGGGAACGAAGGTGCATTCTCGCATCAGGAAACTTCGCCCTGCTGCTGAATGGCACATTAGGAGGGCGCAGTTGATCAAAACTACTGAATTGAAGAAATCCGTGAAAATGAATCACCGGCCAAAAGCCGGCGGGAAGTCATTGTCTGATCAGGCGTACGAGCAGATTCGCAATGAGATTCTAGGTGGAGAACTCGCTATGGGGGCCGTCCTTTCGCGCCGCCCGTTGGCTTCCCGCCTCAAAATGAGTTTTCTTCCCATTACTGAGGCATTAAAGCGGCTAGAGGCCGAGAAACTTGTTGAATCTCGCCCCCGGATCGGAACAAGAGTTCGAGTCCCAAGCGAACAGGATATTCGTGCCAACAATGTAATCCGTGAGGCTTTAGAATCGCAGGCCGCGAGACTTTGCGTGCAAAACATCACTGCCGACGAAAAGGAGGAGCTTCTTACCAGCGCGCAAAACTTGGACGATCTGCAAAAGGCGTGTGCTGTGGAGCATCAAGACTCAAGATTCTTGTTTTCCGTAAATACTTATCATATGCAATTTCATTTGCGAATCAGCGAACTGGCACACTGCCCGGGACTATACCGCGCAATTGAAAGGGAGCAAGTACTCATCTTTAGCTGGCTTCATGATCTTGCTGCTCAACGATACGTTCAGCCAGAGAGATTTCATTCGAAGTTAGCCGAAGCGCTGTGCAGTGACGACATACAAGTCGCGGACGAAGCAATGCGGGCGCACGTCAGAAATGGTCTCCCCCAGGTTCTAGCTCGTCTTGCAACGCAGGAAGGTGAAGCCAGCTGGAGAATAAAAGCTTCAAAAAGTTAAGCTGCATTCCCGGCGGCCGGTGTCTTTCTCTGATTACCAGAGGCCGATTCACCGAAGGGTCTCAGTTGGTTTGGGGTGCCAGTAAGATTCTCGTTGAATTTTATAGGGGGCATGCAATGCTGCGGCAATTTTGCAGGCTTCATTATCTCGCTTTAATAGTCGCGTGTTCGGTCGTTGCTTTCGTTGCGTCCGGCCATTCACAGGTGGCGCATAATTCTCCTACCAGTGCAAGGTCAGGTGGACAAGAAACGCTTCGCTCGTATGCGGATGCTCTGCATTTTTGGCTCGGAACAACATTTCAGG
>JASIJW010000405.1:0-15523 GCA_030050035.1 Acidobacteriaceae bacterium
CATTGCGATTTACGTGATTTCGGGCCAGAAGCCGGCCTTAGCCGCCGGCGAGGTCGAGGCCGTCTGGGCGCATCCGGAGCACACGCAAACCGCGGGCTACGACGCTGGCGGCGTTCCCATTCCGCAGGAGACCTTCGACCAGGTGATGGTCTTTACCAAGGTGCGGCTGACCAACCAGAGCAAGGTCCCGCTCTTTCTCTGGAACATCGCCAGCAACGCAACGCTGGCTGACGGCGTTCACACCAGCTGGGCCGCCTCGACCTCCGATTACGATCGCGTCTTCGCCGCCTATCCGAAGCTGTCGGTGCCGCGCGGCAAGGCGCTGGCCCGCGAAACCGAGATCGATCCCGGTCAGACCGTCGAGGGGAACTTTGTTTCCGTTTTTAACAATGTGACCAAGGACGAATGGGACGCGCGGAAGGCGCTGAACTTTACCTTCGCCTTCCGCTACCAGCCCAACCTGGTGCTCACGCCCAAGGTCACTGTGACTCAGCAGTAGTCGTGGGCGGAACAGGGGAGTTCTTCGGCGTGGAAAGATAGCCGGAGATCTGGTTCTTCGAGTTGATCGAATTCACCACCACTTCAAACAGCGACGGCGTTTTCCCGCTATAGAACTGCAACGGCTCGTTCACGTTACGGTCCTTCTTTTCGTACGTCTTGTCGTCGGCAAAGATGTAGAGGGTAAAACGGTTGTGCTTGGCGTCGGTCTTGCGCAGCTCCATGCTCACCGTCCCCACAGGCTTCTTCTGATTCTTGTTGAGCGTGAACTCGTAATAGTTCCGGTCGCCCATGTGCTTCAGCAGCTCGAGTTCGTCGTGATTGCGCGCGATCAGGGTGCTGTGGTCACTCAGGTCGCCTTTCATGGATTGCAACTGGCTGATGGCGCTGGCCAGGTCGCTCTGTGTCTTGGCAACGTCGGTCTTTACTCCGCCCACGTCCGTCTTCACGTTCGACAGGTCGCTTGAAACCGCGCTTACCTGCTGCGCCGTCTGCTGCTGGGCGCTGGCAAGCTGCTTGGCGTCGGCTTGCTCGCGGCGGATGATCTCCTGCGCGCGGGCGTCAAGCTGCTTCTGCGTCAGGCCCAGCGACCGTCCTAACTCATCGGTCGTGACCCGCAGCCGGGCATCGGTTTCGCGCAATTGTGCAGCCAGGTTCACGTTCTGTTGTTTGGCGTCGGCCAGCTCGGTCTGGGCGGTACTCACGCGGCTATTCAGCGTGGCGCACCATATCAGGCCCGCGATGGCGGCCAGCAAGGACACTGCAATGGCACCCAGCAGTGCCCCGGAGTATGTTCTGGGGGTTTCGTCAATTTCGCTCATTCTTGCCCTTTCATTTCCCCGGGCGCGCATCCTAATTTATCGGGACCGCCCCGGAAGAGAATCGTCCTCCGTTGAAGTTAGACGGCAACCAAAGCAGATTTTTTCCAAATAGTTGTAAATTCCGTTCTGGCGCGAAGAGCAATTTGACAGCGCCGCCCTCTATTTGGGCATTTTTCGGCGCGGGCAATTTCCGGCGCGATCAATTTGCGGCCGATCTCGCACCGGGGTGCGGCTTTTCAGCATACTAATACAGCTTTCTGTCAGGGGGAAGCCTCCACTTGGGCCTGGCCAGGTTGCTTGCCCAAATTTGTGTGCACGGTGCAGGGCAGTTGCGGGTCTCGGTTCCGGGCGCAACCGGCCAGTGGGACGCCCGCCGTGACAACCATGGAATCGCTACGTTATAAAAATCTTTGCGGCTTTTCCCGGTGTTCGGGACCGTTAAAGCGCGCGAATCGCCGGGATTCCCGGCAATCACCACAGAAGTTCTCACGAAGGGAATACGCAAAAATATGCCAACTGCTGTTGCTGGGAAAGGCCTGGAAGGTATTATTGCCGCCAACTCCGGAATCTGCTGGATTGATGGAGAAGCTGGCGTCCTTTCCTATCGCGGAATCGATATCCACGAGTTGGCCGAGCACTCGACCTTCGAGGAAACCGCCTACCTGCTTTGGAACGGCAGCCTGCCGGGTAAACAGTCGCTGCGCGAATTTTCTCTCCAGCTTGCCGCAGCCCGCTCGCTCGACCAGCGCATCATCGACATGCTGCGCAGTTTTCCGTCTTCGGCCGCTCCCATGGAGGTGTTGCGCACCGCCGTTTCGGCCCTTAGCCTGTACGACCAGGACGAGAAGGACAACTCGCACGACGCCAACGTGCGCAAGGCCTACCGGCTGACGGCGCAGATTGCCATGATCGTGGCGATTTACGATCGCATCCGCAAGGGCAAGCAAGTGGTTCCGGCCGATCGGTCGCTCTCCCACGCCGCTAACTTCCTGTGGATGCTGAACGGCGAAAAGCCTTCTGAGACCGCGACGCGAACTATGGACCTGGCGCTGGTTCTCCATGCCGAGCACGAGCTTAACGCCTCCACCTTCGCCGCCCGCGTCATCGCCGCAACTCTCTCCGACATTCACTCCGCCATCACCGGCGCCATCGGCGCTTTGAAGGGTCCGCTCCACGGCGGCGCCAACGAAGCTGTAATGCGCCTTCTGCTCGCCATCGACAAGGCCGGAGCGGACCCGGTGGAGTACGTCGGCAAGATGCTTGCAGCGAAGCAGAAGGTCTCGGGCTTCGGTCATCGCGTCTACCGCACCGAGGATCCGCGCGCTACGCACCTGCGCCGCATGAGCGAGCAACTGGGCCGGGACTCGGGCAATCCGAAATGGTACGAGATGTCGCGAAAGATCGAGCTGTTCGTCAACCGGGAAAAGAAGCTCAATGCCAACGTCGACTTCTACTCGGCTTCGACGTACACCACGCTGGGCATCGATATCGATCTGTTCACGCCGATTTTTGCCGTCAGCCGCATCGCCGGCTGGGCCGCGCACGTCATCGAGCAGCTCGACGACAACCGGCTCATCCGCCCGCGCGCCGAGTACATCGGGCCGGTCTATCCGTCGCCCTATATTCCGCTGGGCGAGCGGAGGTAGAAAAACGGCTTACGGTCTAAGAATTCGCAGGAAGGCTTCGGCCTGCCTGTTTTGCCTTCCACATTAAATACATCCCCCAGGCCGAAACCGTACACACGTCGCGAATGCGTCCGTCCAGCATCATCTGCTCGAACTCCTCAATGGACGCGGTGCGCATCACCAGGTCGTGCTCTTCGGGGTCGGGGTCTTTCTCCGCTTCGCTGAGGCCGGTCGCCAGAAACACGTACTGCTTCTGGCGCGCGAATCCGTAGGCAATCCACAGCATGCCGAGCAGCGTCATCTCCCGCGCTTCCAGCCCCAGCTCCTCGCGCAGCTCGCCGCGGGCCAGCTCCTCGGGATGCTCGACCTCCATCTCCCAGCCGCCCTGCGGCAGCTCGAGAGCGCGTTCGCCAATGGTGTACCGGTACTGCTCCACCAGCCAGACTTTGCCGTTTTCGATGGGCAGGATCACTGCGCAAGGGTCTTTGTCGATTACCCCGTAGATGCCCTTCTGCCCGTTCGAGCGCAGGATCTCGTCCTCGCGCAGGCGCAGCCACTTGTTGCGGTAGATTTCGCGGGTGGAAAGCGTGGTGATGGTGCGCCCGTGGTCTTCGTCTGCCGGCTTCATTGCTTCTCCTGTCTTCGCCATCACGCGCCGCGCACGCGAAACCGCCGCATGCGGCCCACCAGCGACGCTGGCCCGGTCACGTTCAGCCGCACCAGGTTGCCCTCGTACTCGCGCTCGTGCACAATCATGCCTGCTTCGATGGCCGCCAGCGCCGCGCCCTCATGCTGCGGAATGCGCAGTTCTGCATCGAGGAGCGGATCCGAGTGCAACGCATCATCGATGGCCTTGAGCAGTTCGTCCGTGCCTTCGCCGGTGAGTGCCGAGACCGCAATCTGCCCGCGCGCCGCGCCATGCTCGCGAAGCCTGCGCCGCTCGTCATCGTCCAGCAGGTCGATTTTGTTCAGCACCTCGATGCGCGGCTTGGTCAGCACCTCAAGCTCGTCCAGCACCTTTTCCACCTGTGCCTTCTGCTCTTCGCCGTGCGCGCTGGCTGCATCGCGCACATGCAGCAACACCTCGGCCTGCGCCACTTCTTCAAGCGTGGCGCGAAAGCTGGTCACGAGTGTGTGAGGTAGGTTGCGGATGAAGCCTACCGTATCCGACACGAGCACCTTGCGCCGACTCGGCAGCTCAATGGCCCGCAGTTTTGGATCGAGCGTGGCAAACATCCGCGACGACGAAAGCACCTGCGCGCCGGTGACGGTGTTGAACAGCGTGCTCTTGCCGGCGTTGGTGTAACCAACCATCGCAACTGTCGGCACCGGAACGGCCTCGCGCCGCTGCCGCTGCTGCCGGCGCACGCGCCGAACCGCCTCCAGTTCGCGCTTGAGCTGGTCGATGCGCCGCTGGATCCGCCGCCGGTCAGTCTCGAGCTGCGTTTCACCTGGTCCGCGCGTTCCGATGCCGCCGCCGAGCTGCGACATGGCTTTGCCGCGGCCGGTGAGGCGCGGCAAAAGGTATTCGAGCTGCGCCAGCTCCACCTGGAGCTGCCCCTCGCGCGTGCGGGCGTGCCGCGCAAAGATGTCAAGGATCAACTGGGTGCGATCCAGCACGCGGCAGGGAAGCGCCGCCTCAAGATTACGCAACTGCGTCGGCGTCAGGTCGTGGTCGAACAAAACCAGATCGGCCTCGGTGGAAGCCGCCACGCCGGCGATTTCCTCCACCTTGCCCGAGCCGACAAGCGTAGCTGGGTCCGGCCGAGGACGACGCTGCAACAGCTCGGCCGCAACCTCGCCGCCGGCGCTGCGCACCAGTTCCTTGAATTCCGCCAAAGACTCTTCCGCGTCGAGATCGGGCAGGCCACCGGGAATCGGCAGGATATGCGGCCGGGCAGGAGATTCGGAGTCCAAATCGCCAGGATCGGGCCGCAACCCCCCCACTCGTGCGCCTGAGTTCTGTGGCTTGGCCCGAATTCCCAAGTCAATACCCAGTCCCACGCCTACCAGAACTGCGCGTTCCCCCCCGCCGCGGCGACCCCATGTCGTCGGGGGCGCCGGCGCCGCGGAGCGTCCGCCAGCCCTGCTTCCTTCACCTGCCAAGCGCGGCTTCCCCCGCGTCAACGTTCCGCGGGAACTGCCGAAGGCGAAGCCACCGGGACAGGCGCCGGGCCCATTCCTGTGGTCACTGCCTGCGGACGATGTTCGCCGTGCATGACAGTCCGGTTGCTCACCACCGTGGAGATGGCGTGCTTGAAGATCAACTGTTCCTGACTGTTGTTTTCCAGCAGCACGGAATACTTGTCGAACGACCGGATTCTTCCGGTGAGCTTGACGCCGCTGACCAGATAAATGGTGATGGGTGTTTTGTCCTTCCGAACCGTGTTCAGAAAGGTATCTTGAATGTTTTGTGCCGGCTTGTTATCCATGTGCCGATCTCCTGTTCTTCTTAGTTGGTTTAAATGCCGCTCCACTTTTCTCCGCTCGTGAGCTTGCGTGAGCGAAGATACAAAACCGCGGGCACGTCTCCGGCATTTCCGGAGCCGTCCTTTCCCGCAATGTGACCACGATAAAACGGTTTGGCTGTGCTTTTCAACTGTCCCAGCCAAATAGAGAGAGAATTTCCCGATTTTTGCTCGGATTTTTATTTTGGGCAGAGCAAAACAATCTTGTTGCGACAAATTTTATGGCCAGACGGCCTTCTGGCCCGACGCATCAGCGGAGGCTCGTCCTGTGGCTGCTAAGATTGTCCGGTGAAAGCCCCTGGCCGATCCTCGCCAACCCCTGCCGCCAGCCCGGCGAAGCCCGCTGCCCCCATCCCCATGCTCGATCTGGAGCGGCAATATCGCCCGCTCCGCGCGGAACTGCTCGCGGCATTGGCAGCCGTTCTCGACTCCCGGCAATTCATTCTGGGCGATACTGTGGCGGCTTTCGAACGCGCGGCGGCCAGCCAACTGGGCGTGGCCCGTGCCGTTGGCTGCTCCTCAGGCACAGACGCGCTGTGGCTGGCGCTCGCCGCTGCTCGAATCGGCCCGGGATCGGCCGTCATTACCACTCCGTTTAGCTTCTTTGCCTCTGTCAGCTCCATCCTGCGCGCCGGGGCCACGCCGGTGCTGGCGGACATCGACCCGGTCACCTGCAACCTCTCACCCGTTGCGGTAGAAATTGCGCTTGAGGAAGCGGCGCTCGACAGGATGCGCCTGCCCAGATCGCCAGGCAGCATGATCCGCGCCGTCATGCCGGTTCACCTTTACGGCCAATGCGCCGATTTTTCTTTTGGTTTTGGACGGAAGCATGGGCTGACAATCATCGAGGACGCCGCGCAGGCCTGGGGCGCGGAATGGAACGGAAAAAAAGCCGGCGGCCTGGGCGACATCGCCGCTTTCAGCTTTTACCCCACCAAGAATCTGAGCGCTGCCGGTGACGCCGGCATGGTCACCACCAACTCCGCCGAACTGGCGGAGCGCGCCGCCATGCTGCGCCAGCACGGAATGCGCCGCCGCTATTACCACGACGAGTTGGGCTGGAACGCCCGCATGGACGGCTTTCAGGGCGCAGTGCTTTCAGTCAAGCTGAAATACATCGAACGCTGGACGGAAGCCCGCCGGGCGATAGCCGCGCGCTACGATGCGCTGTTCCAGGCCGCGGGCCTCGCCGAGCCGGGACCGTACCCGCAGAAAGGCGTGGTGCTGCCGCGCGAAGTTCCCGGCGCGCGCCACGTCTGGCACCAGTACGTCATCCGCACCCCGCGCCGCGATGCACTGCGCGAGTTCCTTTCCGCACGCCAGATTGGCTCGGAGATTTACTACCCCGTCCCGCTGCACCTACAGCAGGCACTGGCCGGCCTTGGCTACAAGAAAGGTGATTTCCCCGAAGCCGAACGCGCCGCCCGCGAGGTGCTGGCGCTGCCCATCTTCCCCGAACTGCGCGAAGACGAGCAGCAAACGGTGGTTGCGGCAATTGCCGAGTTTCACAGCCGGGTTTCTTAGCTGAGCGAATACCGAATCCGCCGGAAACGCAAGCCTACGCCGGCCGCTTCACCTCGACGTGCGAAAGCTCCTCGACCACCGTCGCAATCGCCGAGTGATCCAAATCGCCTTTGCCGCCGGCGATGAGCGAGGAGATCATCTGCTGCACGAGCGCCGTCAGCGGCAGCGCCACCTCGGTGGCTTCAGCCGTCTGCAGTGCGTTGCGCAGGTCCTTCTGGTGCAGCCGGATGCGAAACCCCGGCTTGAAGTTCCGTGCAATCAGCATGGGTCCTTTGGCGTTGAGCACGGCGCTGCCGGCCAAGCCTCCCTTGATGGCGTTGACCACCACCTCGGGATCGAGCCCGCATTGCGTGGCCAGTGTCAGAGCCTCACCCATAGCGGCAATGTTGCACGCCACCATGATCTGGTTCGCCAGCTTGGTCGTGTTGCCCGCTCCGACCGGCCCGGTGAGCGTTACGCTCGAGCCCATGCATTTCAGAATTGGCTCGGCCTTGCGGAACGCCTCATCGCTCGCGCCCACCATGATGGCCAGCGTGCCGTCGATGGCCTTCGGCTCGCCGCCGCTCACTGGCGCATCGAGAAACTCCACGCCCTTCGCCGCGCAGGCTCTGCCGATCTTCTGCGAGATGAGCGGATTGATCGAGCTCATGTCGATGATCATTTTTCCGGGGATCATGGAGCCGGGCGATTTCATGTTCATGGCGGCGCCTTCAAGAATGCCGTTCGCACCCAGCACAACTTCTTCCACTTCCGGCCCATCGGGAAGCATGGTGACAATCACATCGGCACGCGTGCCTACATCCTTGTTGGACGCGCCACGTTGTGCGCCATCGGCCACGCACGCATCGAGCACACTGGCATTGCGCGTGTAGGCGACCACCGAATGGCCGGCCTTCAAAAGGTTCTTCATCATCGGCCGGCCCATGATGCCGAGGCCGACAAATCCAATGTTCGCCATGAGAGTTCTCCTAAGCAGGCAGCTAACAGCAGGCAGCAGACAGCTAACAGCTAACAGCTAACAGCTAACAAATGACAAACGGACTGGCAGCGCGGACTGTTTGCTGTTCGCTGTTAGCTGTCTGCTGTCCTTTTCAGTCTCGCAGCCACCGCTTCCGCGTTTCGCGCCAGCAGCGCCACGTCAATTGCAGCCGCAACAAAATTGAATCCCCACTCGAACATCCGCTCCGCATCGTCTGCGTTGGCCACCAGCGTTCCCGCGGGCTTGCCGGCCGCGCGGATTCGCTCCGCCGCGTCCTTTATCGCCGCCTGCACATCCGCATGCTTGTTGTTGCCCAGGTGTCCCATGTCGGCGGCCAGATCGCTTGGGCCGATGAACATCCCATCGACGCCCTCGACTTTCGCGATGGCTTCAATCTCCTTGAGCGCCGCGCGCGTTTCCAGTTGCACCAGCAGGCAGGTGTCGAGGTGCGCGTTCTGCAGGTATCCAGGCACGCGGCCAAAGTCGCTGCCGCGCACCACCACGGCCACGCCGCGCACGCCGCGCGGCGGGTAAAGCACCGCAGCGGCGGCGCGCCGCGCTTCTTCCGCATTCTGCACAAAGGGCACGATCAGCGTGCGTGCGCCCACATCCAGCGCGCGCTTCATCACCACCATGTCATTCCATGGCACGCGAAACACCGGCTCGGCGGCGCTGCCGCGCACAGCCTGCAGTTGCGCAACGAGCGTAGAGATGTCGTTGGGCGCGTGCTCGCCGTCGATCACGAGCCAATCGAATCCCGCGCCGGCCAGGATCTCGGCTGCGATGGGGCTGGCCAGCGCGCTCCACACGCCCACCTGGCGCTCGCCTTTGGCGATGGCCTGCTTAAATCGGTTGCGCGAAATCGGCGGCGAATCAGGCGAATCGGGCCCCGAGTTGGGCCCTGAATTGGACATCGTCATGTTCTCCTGTGCGAACGTTCTTGTGCTGCGCCGGTGTTTGCTACCAGCTTACCAATCTGCGCGCCGGTCACGAGGCGGTTACGGGCTCGGGCGCGGGTTTCAATTCCAGCCGCTTGATCTCGCCCACAATGGGTCCGTAGCTCACAATGGCGCAGAACGCGATGACAGCGATGAACAGCAGCGCGCCGTTGTAGGAGTGCGTTCTCCCGACGATCGTGCCAATGATCAACGGCGTCGTCACCCCGGCCATATTGCCACACAAATTGAACAGCGCGCCATTCATACCGATCATTCCCTTGGGCGAAGTATCGGCGATCACTGTCCAGCCCAGCGCGCCGATGCCCTTGCCGAAAAAGGACAGTGACATGAAGGCGAGCATGAGGCCCTGCGCGTGCGCATAGTTGCAGGCCACAATCGTCATCGACAGTCCCATGCCGGCCATGATGGGCAGCTTGCGCGCGAAGCTCAACGAGCAGCCGCGCTGGAGCAGCCGGTCGCTGATGATGCCGCCGAGAATTCCGCCGAAACCGCCGCACAACCCCGGCACAGCCGCCGCGAATCCCACCTTGACCACCGACATGTGCCGCGCCTGCGCAAGATACAGCGGAAACCATGTGACAAAGAACCAGGTTAGCGTCGTGATGCAGAACTGGCCGATGTAAACGCCGACGAGCATGCGATGGCTCAAGAGCATCTTCACCGTGGCCCAGGTGAGCGTATTTCGCTTCGCGCCCTGCTGCGTGTCGGTCTTCACCAGCCCGCCGCCGCGCTCGATCAGATCCAGCTCTGCTGTCGAAATGCGCGGATGCTCCATTGGTCCGAAGATATTCCGGAACCAGACGAGCGTAAGAACGGCGCCGAGCGCTCCCATGAACCAGAAGCAGCTTCGCCAGCCCGCCGTGTGAATCAGCCAGCCGAAGATGGGCGCGAAAACGGGCAGTGCGAAGTATTGCGACGCATTGAAGATGGCCGAAGCGCGCCCGCGCTCCGAGGCAGGAAACCACGCGGCCACAATGCGCCCATTGCCAGGAAACACCGGCGACTGCGCAAATCCGGCCAGCAGGCGCAGCACAAACAGCACCGTGAACGCAGCGCTGGCGCGTACATAACCGGCCCATCCGGTAAGAAATGCAAACGCCGACCACAAAATGATGCTGATGCCGTAAACCCGCTTCGATCCGAACCGGTCGAGCAGCCCGCCCGAAGGCAATTGTCCCAGCACATACGCCCAGCCGAAGCCGAAGAGCAGATACCCCATTCGCTCCGGCGTGAGGTTCATCTCCTTCGGCATGGCCACTGCGGCCTGCGAAAGCGCCGCCCGGTCGGCATAGCTGAAGCAACTCACCGCGAAGAGAATCGCGATGATCGAGTACCGCACGCGCGTCGATTGCTGGGATTCAGCCAACGAATTGCACCATCAAAAAATCTCAGCCGGGCTACCCCATCCTGAGGCCCCACGGACAGGTCTTCGCTCGTGGGGTGAAGCATCGCCGCGTCTTTGTGTTTGCGGCAAGGATGGAAGAGCCGACGAATACAGCCGTTTTCACTTCACCGGCACGCCCGCAATCTTCAGTCGCACGCGGTACACGCTGGTGCTCGCCGTGATGTAGAGCGTCTTGCCGACTATCCCGGCCCAGGTCACGTTCGACGTACGTTCCGGCATCAGGATGGTTCCCAGGTGCCGGCCTTCCGGCGAAAAGATCCATACGCCGCCCGGCCCGGCGCTGTATATATTTCCCTGCACATCAACTTTCATCCCGTCAGGATTTCCCGGCCGGGGATCGGCGGTTGCGTCGTAGAACACTTTGGCGTCGGTCAGCTTTCCGTCAGGGAGCACGCGGTAGCGCATCCACAGCCTCTTCGGCTGCGAGTTGTCCACGTAGAGGTACTTCTCGTCCGGCGAGAAGGCGATACCGTTGGGCCGCGGAAGATCGCTAACCAGAAGCTGCAACTGGCCGCGCGAAGGCTGCGCACCAGGCTTCTGCTCCTGAGCATGCGGAATCCGATAGACGCCGTTTACCTTGAGTTGCTTCTCGGGATCGGTGTCGCTCTGCGTTCGCAACCCATATGGCGGATCGGTAAAGTACAGCGAACCATCGGAGCGATACACGAGATCGTTGGGACTGTTGAGCCGCTTGCCCTGGTAGGAGTCGGCAAGAATGGTGATCTGCCCGCGCGGGTCGAATGACTCGAACCGGTAGACGTCGCGCTGCGCGTGCCCGGCCACTGTCAACCGCCCGTGCGCGTCCAGCGTCATGCCATTCGAGCCCGGCTCCGGGCCGCCATACGGCGCCTTGCCTTGGTAGCCGCTCGGCTGCAGGAAAATGCTCACGCCCTCGCTCGGACTCCAGCGCCGGATGCTGTTCGAGGGAATCTCGGCGAAGAACAGGCTGCCGCCAAGATTGAGGTGGAGACCGCCCTTAGCCCAAACCGGTCCCTCTAGCCAAGTGAACCCGGTCGCCACCCGCTCCAGTTGTGCGCCCGCCGGCACGATGCGGTCGAGCGCCGGATCGAGCCGATCAACTTTCAGCGGCGTTGATTCTTCCGCCCCGCTCCCGCGCGGCGCCACGTCTCTACGCGCCAGCAGAAGGGCGCTCGAAACCAGAAACAGCGTCCCCAAACCAATCAGCCGGTGCAGCTTCGTTGTCTCCATCTCTCGCTCCCGTCTACGCGCGCCGCGGCCGATGCCCGAGGTTGCGCGTCGTGCAAATCACTCAAAATCCGGCGGATTCATGTTTCGACGTGCGGCGCAAAGCTGTCAAGAAAGAATGCGATGCCCGCAAACTCCCGGCTAGTGCGGCAGAGCCAACAGCCAGCCTGTGCAATCTTCCGCCCAAGCGCCTACAATGCTGATTGTTATGGCACACGCGAAGGAAAAGATATTCGAAGTGGCCTGCCCCGACTGCGGAGCAATGCTCAAGATCGACGCCTCGACGGGCCTGGTCGTCAGTCACACCTCAGCACCGCGCAAGCGCATGTTTGAGGACCTCGAAACCGCCGCCAAGGCCATGCGCGAGCAAAACGAGCGCAAGGAGTCGATCTTCCGCCAGTCGGTTGACGCCGAAAAGAACCGCGCCGATCTGCTTGAAAAGAAATTTGCTGAGGCCATGCGCAAGGCCAAGGATGCGCCGGAGGGAAAACCGCTGCGCGAGTTCGACCTCGACTGAGAGCGCATCCAAGACTGATAAACCGGCGGCGCCTGGCGTGGACGCCGTGGCTCGCAAATCCGGACCTGCCGGGCCTGTGCGACCCGAGCAGTCAATTTCATACGCATTCTTTCGCCGGCTTGTTCGGCTGCTCGTGAAGAGAAGGAGAAATCGATGGTGGTCGTCCCGCTTGCCGCACAAGGAACCGAATCCGAAAAGTCCACATCCGAAAAGTCCACGCCGGTGCACCACAGGCCCGACAACCGGTACTGGGTGCGCGTTGCAGCAGCCGGGGCCCTGGCCACCAGCGGCATCCTGATCATGGCGGGCAAGCGCCGCGCCGGACTGGCAACAGCCGCCGCCGGCACCACCCTGGTCATCCTCGACCAGCAGGAGATGGTGCGCGCCTGGTGGCACCGGATGCCTAGTCATCTGGACGAAGTGCACAAGATGATTACCCGCGTGCAGGACGCTATTGAGGAGCTCTCCGTGCACGGCGAAAAGCTGCGCGACATTCTGTCGCGCTAGCTGCGGTTTCAGAGTTTGTGTAGCGTTTCCTGCTCCGCGCGCGGAGGCATCGTGGTGCGTGCGGTCAGTCAGCACGCGCCTGTCACGCGCCGATCGTGGGCAACGCGCTGCATCAATGTGCCAATGTTGGAAACGAGAGCGACGGCCGGCCAGACCCTGCCGTCGGGTTTTTCATCGGCGCTGCGGGAGATTTCCTCCATGGAAGCGGCCGAAATGCCGGGCAGCCTGAAGGCTGATCAACAGTGCGCCGAGTCCGCTGACAGCCACATCAAGCGTTGATTTCAAGTCGAAATTGCCCACTCGGAACACCAGGAGATAACCGACCAGTGCATTGAAGATGCCCCAGCACACGTTCACTGTGGACGAGGAAAGTCCCTGGCCCGGCGGCTTCGCAAAGGGGGTTTGGAATGGGCGTCCCATCATGCCGCTGACACAATGCGGAATGGCATTGGCGAAGAACACGCCGCCGAAGAAGTAGGAGAGAAGATAGAGCCAATTCATTTCGAGATGCTCCTTGCAGCCAGCAGATCGATGATTTCTTACGTTGGGATTTGCCGCGTTGTACCCGCCATTGACTCAACACCTGTGCCCGTGGCCATCCCGGTGAAGACGCGCGAGAATTTCGAGAGCTGCCGCAAGCTGCTCCTGTTCTTGAGCAGATAGTGTGGTGTGAAGTTACTTTCGGCGGCCTCAGATGCCGAGCTGCAGCCGCACCGCTTCGCTCACGCGCTCGGGCGTCCACCGCGGCTCCCACACCAGCTCCACATCCACCTTGCTTATATCGGGCATTCCTGCCAGCCGGTTCTGCACCTGTTCGAAGATCAGCCCGCTGGCCGGGCACTGCGGCGTGGTCAGCGTCATCGTCACCTTCACCCACTGCCGCGGCCACTTCGGCGTCGAAGCCGGATCGGGTCCGGTCTCGATCTTGTACACCAGTCCTAGGTCCACGATGTTCAGCTTGAGCTCGGGATCGAAGCAGTCGCGCAACGCCTTTCGGATTTCCGATTCAGACAACATTGGCTAATTCTGCCGGTCTAGTTCTGCCGTTCCACCAAGTACCGCGCCACGGATTTGAGCCCCTCGGCGCGGCTGCCGTAGGGCTCGAGCGCAGCAAACGCCTCTTCGATCAGTTGCGCCGCATCGCGCCGGCTTTGTTCGATGCCGAAGACCGCGGGCCATGTCGCCTTTTCCGTGGCTACATCTTTGCCCGCCGTCTTGCCCAGTTGCGCAGAATCGACCGTCATGTCGAGAATGTCATCGACAATCTGAAAAGCCAGCCCGGCCTTGCGGCCGAACAGATCGAGCCGCGCCACATCCTCGGCAGTCGCGCCGGCGTAAACTCCGCCCGCAACCACGCTCACGCGGATCAAGGCCCCGGTTTTCGCGCGATGGATGGCTTCGACGAGCTCCGGCGTCGGCTTCTTGTGCTCGCTCTCGACGTCCAGCACCTGCCCGCCGATCATGCCATCCACCGTGCCAACGGCATTGGCAATAAGCCCGATAATTTGCACCGTCGCAGCCGGCGGGCAGTCGAGCCCGGCCAGCACCTCGAAGGCGCGCGTTTGCAGCGCGTCGCCGGCGAGAATTGCAATGGCTTCGCCAAATGCCTTGTGGCAGGTGGGCCGGCCGCGGCGCAGGTCGTCGTTGTCGAGCGCCGGCAGGTCATCGTGGATCAGCGAATACGTGTGCAGCATCTCGATGGCCGCGCCGAGGCGCTCAATCCCGCGCGGCATGGCTCCCGCAATCGTTACTCCGGCCTGCATGGCCAGCACCGGCCGCAGCCGCTTGCCGCCGGCAAAAACAGAGTGGCGCATGGCTCCGTGAATCGAAGACGGAACCGTATCGGCGCTTGGAATCAGTGCTTCCAGCGCGCGATCAGTGAGCTCCGCGCCCTCCTGAATTAATGATCTTACGTTTACGGTCATTGGCTTCATGATACTGGAACGCGCTTCAACCTTCGTTCCAGCAAGCCAACCGCAACCAGCCCCAGCAGGCCCATCGCGCTTACCCATCGGCTGGCGGTTACGTCGGCTGTTGTTGTCCAATCGATGTTTAACGCAACCGGTCCTTTCGGCACCGGAACCGTCATCAGTCCATCTCCGCGATAGGCCCCCCGATAGGGCAGGGAAGCAACGGTCTGCCCATTTACCCTCACCCGCCACGCCGGATAGCGCAGCAGCCGCAACACCAGAAATCCCGCCTGCGGCATCGTTGCCCGCATTTCGCGATGCTCGGGATTTCCATCCCCATGCTGCTGCCACGCATATGTCGCTGCGCAACTGCCTTGCCCGGAGTTCCAAACAAGATTGCCGGTATCGGGATCCTGTTTGCCAAGCGCAGCTTCCGCATCGTCCACCAAGCACGCATCGGGTAACCCCATCGCAATCAGCGTGGCATCGGAGGCCGGTGGCTCATACTCGTACATCCCCTCGAACCCGGTTCCGGCGCGATAGTCGCTCACCACGGAGGCAACCGTATCCTCGGGCCAGCAGACCTGAAAGAACTTGACGGCGGCAAACGCAGTCGCGCCGACAAAACTTGCTGCGCAAACCGCGCCCACTATCAACCGCGCCCGCCTGCTGCGCGGCCATACCGCGGCGGCAAAGAAGATCGCCATCGGCGCTTCCACGGCCTCCATCCAGCGCCACGGGTACTGAAGGAATTTCATCTCCGGAACCGCGCGCCACACCGGCCGCGAAACCGGAAACAGCAGAAAAAGAACCACAACGGGAATCGCCGCCAGCGGAATCCACCATCCTGCGTCTGCCGGGCGTTTCAGGCGCGATAATATCCCGCGCCGCCAGCACACCACCAGCGCCGCGAGGGCCACGGCAATCATCGAAACCGAAATCCACGAAGCTTGGCGCAGCACCACATCGTGCACCTGGAGCAGCGGGTTCGCGTGCCGTGCAAACAACCAACTGTTCTCAAAGTTGTAGCCCGGGTCCTCGGTCGCCTGGCGGATATCGACCCAGCTCCGCTCGAGCGCGGCAGGCAGCCAGTAGAAGGCCGTC
>JASIJW010000406.1:0-3488 GCA_030050035.1 Acidobacteriaceae bacterium
CCCAGGCACATCGAACAGCCAGGCTCCCGCCAGTCAAATCCCGCTTCCTTGAAGATTTTGTCGAGGCCTTCGTTCTCCGCCTGCGCCTTCACATGCTGCGAACCGGGCACCACCATGGCATTCACGTGCGATGAAACCTTGTGGCCGGCGGCAATGCGCGCCGCGGCACGAAGGTCCTCGATACGGCCGTTGGTGCAGGAGCCGATGAAGACGCGATCGATGGCAACATTGGCCAGCGGCGTTCCCGGCTTCAAGGCCATGTATTCGAGCGCGCGCTCGAACGACTTGCGGTCAAGTTCGTTGTCTGCAGCCGCGGGATCGGGCACACTCGCCGTCACCGGCGCCACCATGCCGGGGCTCGTGCCCCAGCTCACGTACGGCACCAGCGTTGCGGCGTCGATCACCAGCTCGCGATCGAACTTCGCGCCGGGATCGGAGGGCAGCTTGCGCCACTCGGCAACGGCGGCCTTCCAGGCTTCTCCTTTTGGACTGAATCGGCGGCCTTCCAAATACGCAAACGTCGTCTCGTCCGGCGCAATCATGCCTGCGCGTGCGCCTGCTTCGATGCTCATGTTGCAGATCGTCATGCGGCCTTCCATCGACAACGAGCGAATCGCTGAGCCCGCATATTCGATCACGCAGCCCGTTGCGCCGTCGGTGCCGATCTCTCCGATGATGGCGAGAATAATGTCCTTGGCAGTGACGCCCTGCGGCAGCTTGCCTTCGACCGAGATGCGGAAAGTCTTTGGCTTTGATTGCGGCAGTGTCTGTGTGGCCAGCACGTGCTCCACTTCGCTGGTGCCGATGCCGAAGGCCAGCGCCCCAAAAGCGCCGTGCGTCGACGTATGCGAGTCGCCGCAGACGATCGTCATGCCCGGTTTGGTCAGGCCGAGCTCCGGTCCGATGACGTGCACAATGCCCTGTTCGCGCGAGTTCACGTCGTAAAGCTCGATGCCGAACTCCGCGCAATTCTTGCCTAGCGTGGCAATCTGCGTAGCCGCGACCTGGTCCACGATCTTCAGCCGGCCTTCAATGGTCGTCGGCACGTTGTGGTCAACCGTAGCGACGGTGCGGTCCGGCCGGCGCACCTTGCGCCCAGCCAGGCGCAGGCCTTCAAAAGCCTGCGGCGAAGTAACCTCGTGCACAAGCTGCAGATCGATATACAGTAGCGTGGGCTCGCCCTTGGGCTCCGCTACCACGTGCTGCTCCCATACTTTTTCGAATAATGTCTTTGCTGCGGTACTCATTGAAAACAGCTCCTAGCTTCTAGCCTCTAGCTGCTAGCCAAGTATTGCTGATTGAAATTGTTGCGACTCGATCCAGCAGGAGTCGAATCCATGTTCCGTTGCTGCCAGCCTGCCATGAAAAAACTGGAAGCTAGCGGCTAACAGCTACAAGCTGCTTCTCCACAGTCTCGCGGACCTTGGCGCCCATTTCTTTCGTCGAAAGCACTGCGAGCCCTTCGGCCTTGCCGCGTGCCAGATCGGGCGTGCGGAAGCCCTGCTCCAGCACCTTGCGCACAGCAGACTCAACCACGGCTGCCTCAGCCTCGAGACCACCCGAGTGGCGCAGAATCAGCGCCGCCGTCAGAATCGCCCCCAGCGGATTGGCGAGGCCCTTGCCTGCGATATCGGGGGCCGAGCCGTGCACCGGCTCGTACAGATTCACCTTGCCGCCGATGGTCGCCGAAGGCAGCATGCCAAGCGAGCCCGTGATCACGCCCGACTCGTCGGTGAGAATATCGCCGAAGAGATTCTCGGTTACAACCACGTCGAAGTCGCGCGGACGATTCATAATATGGATGGCCATCGCGTCCACGTACTGGTGCTCCAGCGTTACGTCAGGAAATTCCTTCGCCACTTCCTCGACCGCCGCGCGCCAGAGCTGCGAAACCTCAAGCACATTGGCTTTGTCCACACTGGTCAGCTTCTTACGGCGTTTCTGCGCAAGCTGAAAGGCGATGCGCGCCACGCGAACCACCTCGTCCCGCGTATAGACCATGGTGTTGTAGCCGACGCCCTTTTCCTTGTCCCAAGCGCGGGGCTTGCCGAAATACGCACCGCCAAGCAGCTCGCGGACGAATAAGATATCGGTTCCGTCGACTATTTCCGGCCGCAGTGGGCTGTTGACCGTCAATTCCTTGAACGAAAAACAGGGTCGCAGATTCGCAAATCCGCCCAGCGCTGCGCGCAGCGCCAGCAAACCGCCCTCTGGCCGCTTATCCGGCGCAAGCGCGTTGAACTCGTTGCCGCCGACCGCGCCCAGCAGCACAGCGTCAGACGCGAGCGCAGCGTCGAGTGTGTCCTTGGGCAGCGGCGTGCCGTCATTCACAATCGCGACGCCGCCAATGCGCTTTTCAACAAACGTGAAATCGTGACCGCCCTGCTCGGCGATCTGCTTCAGGACTGATACTGCTTCCCCGGTGACCTCCGGACCGATGCCGTCACCTGCCGTAACTACAATCTTCAGCTTCATCTGTCTCTCAGTTCTCAGTGATCAGTTAACAGAAATCATTCAGGGCCTGTTCCCTGTTTCTCAATTCAGCTCGCTTCGGAAACCGGCTCGTGACGCCGCAGGCGGATCTGCTCCGGCAACAGGCCGATCAAATCCTGGTCATACACATTCTTCTTGCGGTCGGCCAGAGCCACAAAACTGTAATAGAAGTGCTGCAGCTCGTCCTTGGTCAGGTGATAGCCGAGCTCCTCCAGACGGTGCCGGAGCGCTGCACGGCCCGAGTGCTTGCCCAGCACCAGGTTTGTCTTTGCCACGCCCACCAGTGAAGGCGTCATGATTTCGTGGCACAAGGGATTGGCCAGCATGCCGTGCTGATGAATGCCACTCTCGTGCGCAAAGGCGTTGTCACCGACGACCGCCTTATTCGGCGAGGGCCGGAAAGTGATGATCTGACCCAGCACCTGGCTCGTCGGATACAGATTCGCCAGCCTGATGCTGCTCGAGACGCCGTACTTGTCGCCGCGCACGTAAAGCGCCGCCGCAATCTCCTCGAGCGCCGCGTTGCCGGCGCGCTCGCCGATGCCATTGATGGTGCACTCCACCTGGCGGGCGCCGTTCTGAATGGCGGCCAGTGAGTTGGCAACGGCAAGACCCAAATCGTCATGACAATGCGAAGAAAGGATCACACCTTTCTCGTCGATGGCCGGAACCCGCTCGCGAACCTCGGCGAACATGCGGCCGTACTCTTCGGGTGTCGAGTACCCGACGGTGTCCGGCATATTAATGGTTGTCGCCCCGGCCTCGACAGCAATCCGGACCATCTCCACCAGAAAATCGCGTTCGGCGCGCGTTGCGTCTTCGGGCGAGAACTCCACGTCGTCGGCAAGCGTGCGGGCCAGCCGCACGCTTTCGCCCGCCAGGTCCAGCGCCTCCTGGCGGCCGAGCTTCAATTTGTACTCAAGGTGCAGGTCGCTCGAGGCCAGAAACACGTGGATCCGCGCCCGGTCGGCAAACTGCAGGGCGCGGGCGGCCAT
>JASIJW010000407.1:0-4086 GCA_030050035.1 Acidobacteriaceae bacterium
CCGCTGCTGCATCCGCAGATCGTGGAGATCGTGAACGGCCTCATTGCGCGCAAGAAGTACATCTATCTGTGCACGAATGCGCTGGAGCTGAAGCGCAGGCTGCCGGAATTTACGCCGTCGAAGTACCTGACGTTCTCGGTGCACCTGGATGGGCAACGCGAGCACCACGACTTCTCCATTTGCCGCGAGGGCGGATGGGACCTGGCTGTGGAGGGCATCAAGGAGGCGGTGAAGCGCGGGTTCCGGGTGACCACGAACGCGACCTTCTTCGACGGAACCGATCCGAATTCAGTGCGCGGCTTCTTTGACGAAGTGATGGACATGGGCGTGGAGGGGATTGTGCTCTCGCCCGGCTACAGCTACGAGAAGGCTCCGGATCAGCACAGGTTCCTGGGGCGCGCTCGTGTGCGGCGGCTGTTCCGCGCGATTCTGTCGAATCGCAAGCGGAGCTGGAAGTTTAATATGTCGCCGTTGTTCCTCGAGTTCCTGATGGGCGACCGCAAGTATGAGTGCACGCCGTGGGGCTCGCCGGCCTACAACATTTTTGGCTGGCAGCGGCCGTGCTACCTGCTGCAGGATGGGTACGCCGATACCTTCAAAGAGCTGATGGAGACGACGAAGTGGGAAGAATACGGCGTGGCCAGCGGCAACCCGAAGTGCGCCAACTGCATGGTGAGCTGCGGCTACGAGCCGACGGCGGTAATCGATGGATTTGGGTCGCTGAAGGGCTTCTGGGCGATGGTGAAGGGCAGCTTCAGCCTGTATCCGGATGAGCATGCGATGAAGCTGCTGAACGAGCCTGCGCCGCATGGGCCGGGGACGCTCGTGAATATCGAGCGGCCGGCGCGCCAGTACGAGGAGACACGCGCATGACGGCCGAGGTGCAGAAATACACGATCGAGCAGATTGAGGCGTTGGAGCTTGCGCCGGGTACGGAGCACCAGCAACTTGAGGACTGGGTGCCGGAACTGGCCAGCGACGAAGACCTGAAGAATGCGCTCGAGAAGGCGTTCGACTACCGCGGCGATGTGACCATCACGACGAAAGCGGGCGAGAAAATCGACGCGTACATCTTCAACCGGCATACAGCCGCCACGCTGGCCGAGTCGTGGGTGCAGTACTTCGCGCCAAACGGTGCGGACAAGCGCAAGCTTAGCTATGCCGATATTGCCCGACTGGAGTTCAGCGGTAAAGACCGCGCCGCAGGCAAGCACTGGGAAGACTGGGTGAAGGCCTACGATGAGCGCAAGGCGGCGGGCGAGAAGAACATCGGGCTGCATCCGGAAAAGCTGGAGTAGGACAATTCATAGTTCACAGTTCAACGGTCATAACCTCTCTGTCGGCGGATAATGGGCGGAGAGATCCTCTTTCCCTGGAACTCCACTGCGTCCTGCTGCATGCTGTGAACTCTTCCATGAAGATTTTCCTAACCGGTGCGACTGGATTCGTCGGTTACCACGTGGCACGTGCGCTTGCCTCTGAGGGCGCTGACCTTCGGATGCTGGTTCGCAAGAGCAGCAACCTGAAAAATCTTGAGGGGATCGCGGGTGAGACGCATGTGGGCGACCTGGCCCAGCCCGAGACACTCCGTCCGGCGCTGGTGGGTTGCGACGCGGTGGTTCACGTGGCAGCGGATTACCGGCTGTGGATCCCTGATCCTGATGCGATGTACCGCGCTAATGTGGACGGCACGCGCGAGCTGCTGCGGCTGGCGCGTGAGGCCGGAGTGCGGCGCTTCGTCTATACGTCGTCGGTGGCGACGATGCACTTTTTTACCGATGGCACGGTAAGCGACGAGGATACGCCGGTTTCGCTTGGCGATATGGTGGGGCATTACAAGCGGTCGAAGTTTCTGGCCGAACAGGAGGCGGTCAAGGCTGCAGTTGCCGGAGCTGCAGATGCCGGCGCGGCGGACTCGGGTCAGCAGGTGATGATATTGAATCCGACGACGCCGATCGGGCCATACGACGTGAAGCCGACGCCAACGGGGCGCATCTTTGTCGATTTCCTCAACCGGAAGTTTCCGGCGTATGTGGATACGGGGCTGAACCTAGTGGATGTGAGCGAAGTGGCGCGGGCACATGTGATGGCGCTCACGCAGGGCAAGCCGGGACGGCGTTACATTCTGGGCGGCGAGAACCTGACGCTCAAACAGATTCTTGACAGGATGTCGGCGCTTACGGGCATTCCTTCGCCGACGGTGAAGATTCCGCTTACCGTTGCGGCCACGTATGCGTTCTTCGAGGAGTGGATCACCGGGCGGATTCGCGGAAAAGAGCCGCGGGCTACGCTCGAAGAGGTGCGGATGGGGCGCAAGAAGATGTTTGCCTCGAGCGCGCGGGCGGAGCGGGAGCTGGGCTTCAGAGTTGCGCCGGTTGAGCCGGCGATGCGGGCGGCGATCGAGTGGTTTCGCGCGCACGGCTATGCGTCGTAAAGTTGAAAGACGAGGGGGCAGATGCCGCACAAGCTCCAGCTCAACATGCTTCAGATTGACGTGCCGCGGTCATGACGCGCGTTGCCATCATTGCCGCATTTCCGGGCGAGCTTGGGCCGTTGGTGAAGCAAACGGCCGGAGGCTGGCCGCATAGCGACCGGAATGGCGTGCGGTTCTGGGCGCAGCGCAACGAAGAAGAAGAGTGGATTGCCGCCTGTGCGGGCACGGGGCAGGACGCGGCGACGCGGGCATTTGCGGGGATTGAGGACGGCGGGCCGATTGACCTGGTGTTTTCGATCGGGTGGGCCGGCGCGCTGTGCGAAAATATTGCGCCGGGTAGCGCGCACAATGTGGCCGGGGTAATCGACGTGCAGACGGGCGAGAAGTATTCGTGCGATGCCGGAGCCGGCGACCTATGGCTGGCCACCAGTCCGCGTGTGGCCGATGAGGAAGAAAAGCGGCGGCTGGCAAGGGCGTACGGGGCGGCACTTGTGGATATGGAGGCCGCGGCCGTTGCGCGAATGGCGCTGATGCGCGAGATTCCGTTCTACTGCATCAAGGGCGTGAGCGATGCCGTGGACGACCGGCTGCCGGATTTCAACCGGTTTATTGCGCCCGGCGGAAGGTTTCAGACGGTCCGCTTTGCGTTTTTTGCGGCTTTTCGGCCAATCTACTGGCCTGCGCTCGTCCGGATGGGCCAAAATAGTAGGAAGGCTTCTCAAGGCATGGCGGAGTCACTGCTCGCATTTCTGGACGAACAAGGTCAGATCAGGAACCGGAATGGCTACTCAGATCTCTAACCCTGAAACCCGGGTCGACTCTCAAATTCCATCGACGATGCGGGCCGTGGTGTATCGCGGCATTAACGACATGCGCGTCGAGACGGTTCCGGTCCCGCGGATCGGGCCCGGCGAACTGCTCATCAAGGTAGCGACATGCGGCATCTGCGGCACGGATCTGAAAAAGATCCACATGGGTTCGCACTCGGCGCCGCGCATCTTCGGGCATGAGATGGCGGGCGTAATCGTGGACGCGGGCGAGGGCGTGACGGGCTATGCGGTGGGCGACCGGGTGATGACGTTTCATCACGTGCCTTGCGGCAAGTGCTACTACTGCCGCAAGCAGACTCCGGCCCAATGCCCCCTCTACAAAAAGACAGGCGTGACGGCAGGGTTTGAGCCCTCGGGCGGCGGCTTTGCGCATTACATCCGCGTGATGGATTTTGTGGTGAAGAACCGCGGCGTGGTGCATATTCCTGACGGCGTGCCGTTCGAGCAGGCCGCGTTCGTTGAGCCGGTGAACACGGTGCTGAAGGGCGTGAAGATGCTCAACCTGGCGCCAGACGATACGGTGCTGGTGATCGGGCAGGGGCCGATCGGGCTGATGCACGCGGTGTTGGCGAAAAGGACAGGCGCGCGTGTGCTTACCTCGGATCTGTTCGCGGAGCGGCACGCGATTGCGGCACGGTTCGGGCTGACCAATGCGATCCACGCCGGCAATGAAAATGTGGTTGAGCGCGTTCTTAGGGAGAGCGAAGGCCGGGGCGCCGACGCCGTGATTCTGGCGGTGGGCGGGAATGCTTTGATTCGCACGGCGATGGACGCGGCGCGGCCGGGCGGCACGGTCATGCTCTTTGCCCAGACGCAGCACGG
>JASIJW010000408.1:0-4101 GCA_030050035.1 Acidobacteriaceae bacterium
CAGGAGTTTTCCGGCAGTGCGATGGGCAAGTGGAGCGAACTCACGCGTTTCTTGAGCGACGTGCGCGCCGAAATGCGCAAGGTGGTGGCGCCGGGGCGCAAGGAAGTCCAGGTGACTACTGGCGTGGTCATCGTCACGGTGTTCCTCTTCGGTATCTTTTTCCTCCTGACCGACTTTGTGTTTGGCCATGTGGTGACCGCTATGCTGAACCGGTTGAGCGGAATGTAATAGGCCAGAGCGCCGAAGCGAGAACAAAATGGCAGACGAGCTGGAACAACACGCCGAGAACGAAGCAGCGGCAGCAGAACCGCAGCCGGAGCAGCCCAACGAGCGCTTCAAGTGGTACATCCTGCATGCGTACTCGGGCTTCGAGCGCAAGGTTAAGGAATCGATCGAAAGCCGCGTGCAGGCCTTTGGGCTCGGCGACCGCGTGGGCCGCGTGATGATTCCCACCGAGCCGGTGACCGAGATTGTCAACGGCAAGAAGCGCACCGTGGAGCGCGTTTTTTTGCCCGGCTACGTGCTGGTTGAGATGGATCTAGACAATAACCTGTGGCACGTACTCAAAGACACGCCAAAGGTGACGGGATTCCTGGGAACTGGCGACAAGCCTGTGGCCCTGAGCGAAGAAGAGGTGAGTTCGATCCTCTTCCGCAGCGAAACTTCCAAGGAAAAGCCGCGGCTCAAAATCAAGTTCGAGAAGAATGAGCAGGTCCGCATTACCGACGGGCCGTTTGCCAACTTCAATGGCGTTGTGGACGAGATCAACGAGGATCGTGAAACTCTGAAGGTAATGGTGACGATCTTCGGCCGCTCCACACCGGTCGAACTCGAGTTCGGCAAAGTGGAAAAGATTGAGTAAGGCAGCTTCTAGCTTCTAGCTCCAAGCTTCTAGCCGGTGAACTCTTCTAGCGGGCATCGGTTGGAGCAAAGCAGATTGTTGCAGCCTCAAAATTTGGAACAGGAACAGACGAGCTAGGCGCTGGCAGCTAGAAGCTGGCAGCTAGTTCCGAAGGAACAATCATGGCACCTCCGAAGAAAGCTACCGGGTACGTTAAGCTGCAGATCGAGGCCGGCAAGGCCACGCCGGCGCCGCCGGTCGGCCCTGCGCTGGGCCAGGCGCAGGTCAACATTATGGAGTTCTGCAAGCAGTTCAATGCGCGCACGCAGAACAAGGAGATGGCCGGCCTGATCATTCCGGTCGTCATCACCGTCTATGCCGACCGCAGTTTCACCTTTGTCACCAAAACGCCTCCGGCCTCCGTACTACTCAAGAAGGCGGCGGGCATTGCCAAGGGCTCCGGCACGCCCAATAAGGAAAAGCTGGGCAAGGTGACCGAAAAGCAGGTGCGCGAGATCGCTACGCAGAAGATGCCCGACCTGAACGCGGCTTCGGTAGAAGCGGCGATCAAGAGCATCAAGGGCACGGCCCGCTCTATGGGGATCGAAGTCGTTGCCTAGGCGCGTCACGCAAGCTGACCAAATCAGAAGGCCCTCCTGTCAGGAGGGCCTTCGTGCGTTTAGGGAGTCTGGGCTGCCGAAATTCAACGAACGCCCACTACGCGCGTCCTATTTGGGCGGCGGAGGCGTAAAGATCTCGCGCTTGCGGCCGGGCTCCGGCTTCGGCTTGGGTTTAGGAGCTTTCTTGGTTTCCTTGCGGCCTTTGTCCTTGCTTCCCATGCGTACAAGCATGCCATAAAAGCTCCCGTCCGCAAAGCGTTGTTTCGCAACGTTGTCGCATTGCGGCGGAAGAACCGCTTGCAAAAAACCTGCCATCGCCGGCCGGCTCGTTTGTCTTGTTCCGTTTTTACTGCTCCGCCACGCCCGCAGGATTTACCAGCACCTGCTGCGGAGCATCGATTTTGGCCGAAGGAACGCTTGCCTTCACATCCAGACGCGCTACCGTAGGCTTGCCGCCGAACGGCGCAGTAAAGCTCAGCTCGTACTGGTTATCCAAACGTACGCGCACATCGCGCAGAAATGGCTGGAAGCTGACTGGATTTCCGAAGCCCTGCCAGTAGCTGTTGCCGCCAGTAGCCTGCGTTACCTCAAGCAGCAGATTCTGTCCGGCATCCTGCGCCCATCCGGAGCGATCGATGCCGCCCATATTCTTCCAGTAGAGCGCGTACACAATCAGGCCAGCGCGCACCGAATCTTGAATCGCGGCCTGCACGTAGGGGTCTTCTGGGTCGTAGTGCAGGTTGTAGTAATCCACGCCGTCTGAAACCATCACCACAGTCCGCCGCGCGCTGCGGTTCTGCGATGGCCAATGCTTGGCCAGATCAGAGAGGCAGAAATATGGGCTTGCACCCGATCCTGTCGGACCGCTGGGTATGTGCAGTCCCTGCAGAACCTCCTGGGGATTCGACGACAGCGGCCCGGCCAACTCCGCCCGGCCTGCGTTCATGTAAGCGAACGCCATCGCCATGTTCGGCGGCATCTCCTCGGCAAACTTTGAAATCTCGCTCAACTGCGTGCCCAGGCTGCTTCGCGCCGAGGGATCCATCAGGAAGACCAGTTCGATTGGACTGACGGAGCCGCGCAAGGGCGCCCAGCCTGTCACCTGGGAAGATTTCCCATCGACCTTCACTGCGCGAATGTCCTGCTGCGAAACCTGGATCGTCTGCTCGGCCCCGTGAGAGGGGACAACCGTAACCACGGCCTGCCCCTGTCCCTCGTTTCCGCCTTCATGTCTCTGCGCGTTGACTGCAGCCGTCCAGCAAAATGCGGTGGCTGCAAGAACCACGAGTACCGGCTTTCTCATAGGAAGAGCTCCCTGCGGCGCCCGGAAGGTTCCCCCGGACGCGCCGCACCTCGTTAGATGCCCTACGGGCAGAATCGTTTACAGCAGGATACTGCGCGCAACCGCGGCCTCGTCGGCGAGCTGCTACCGCCATAGCACTGCCGTCCATTAACCTAGAACTTCGAGGATACCTTCGCCAATGACCGTCATTCAGCAGGAAGACCTGATCGCCAGTGTCGCCGGTGCGCTACAGTACATCAGCTATTACCACCCGGTCGACTACATCCGCAGCCTGGCCGAGGCATACGAGCGCGAGGAGTCACCGGCAGCTCGGGACGCCATGGCGCAGATCCTCGTTAACAGCCGCATGTGCGCCGAAGGGCATCGGCCCATCTGCCAGGACACGGGCATAGTGACGGCGTTCGTAAAGGTGGGCATGGAAGTGCGCTTCGTTGGACCGGATGGCGGCAGCCCGACGCTCGATTTGCAGGGGATGGTGGATGAAGGAACGCGCCGCGCCTATAACGATCCGGATAACAAGCTGCGGGCCTCGCTGCTGGCAGACCCAGCGGGCGCGCGCAAGAATACCGGCGACAACACACCGGCCTGCGTGAACGTGGAACTGGTGAAGGGAGATAAAGTCGAGATCACGGTCGCGGCCAAAGGCGGAGGTTCGGAAGCGAAGAGCAAGTTCGTCATGCTCAACCCGTCGGACTCGATTGTCGACTGGGTGGTGAAGACTGTGCCCACTATGGGTGCCGGATGGTGCCCGCCGGGAATGCTTGGCATCGGCATCGGCGGCACGGCGGAAAAGGCCATGCAGCTTGCCAAAGAATCGCTGATGGAGCCGATCAACATCCACGAGCTGCAGGCGCGCGGACCAAAGACCACGGCCGAAAAGCTGCGTCTCGAAATCTTCGATAAGGTCAATAAATTGGGCATCGGCGCCCAGGGCCTGGGCGGCTTGACCACCGTGCTCGACGTAAAGGTGCTCGATTTTCCTTGTCACGCGGCCAACCTCCCGGTAGCTATGATCCCCAATTGCGCAGCCACCCGGCACGCGCACGTGGTGCTCGATGGTTCAGGCCCCGTGTATCTCGATCCGCCTAGCCTGGAGGACTGGCCGGAGCTGACCTATGACGTCTCCGGTGCGCGGCGCGTCAACCTCGACACCGTGACCCGCGCGGAAGCCGCCTCATGGAAGCCGGGTGAAGTGCTGCTCTTGAACGGCAAACTGCTCACCGGCCGCGACGCAGCCCACAAGCGGCTTACCGACATGCTCAACCGTGGCGAGAAACTCCCCGTCGCCTTCAAGGACCGGTTTATTTACTACGTCGGTCCTGTCGATCCTGTGCGCG
>JASIJW010000409.1:0-3187 GCA_030050035.1 Acidobacteriaceae bacterium
GGGCGTATATCAAAAGATGGGTGAAGCACTGCGATCGGCTGGACGTCCCATTGTTTACAGCTTGAGTGCCGGCGGCCTCGATGAAGTGTGGACATGGGGCGCCAAGGCGGGGCTTAACCTGTGGCGAACTACCCCCGATATAAGGCCTACTTGGTATTGGATGTCGAGGATTGCGTTCAACCAGCTCCCCCTTAGCAGATATCCATCGCCCGGCCACTGGAACGATCCTGACATGCTTGAAGTCGGCAACGGTCTCTCCGAGGAAGAGTCGCGCACGCAAATGACTCTATGGTCGATGCTGCGTGCGCCGCTCATCGCCGGCAATGACCTAACGAATATGACCGAGGCTACTCGAAACATATTAATGAACCGCGACATGATTTCCGTTGATCAGGATGTTGCGGCAAAACCGGCTCACCTTCTGAGGCAACAGGATGCTGTCCAAATATGGACGCGGCGACTCTCCGATGGCTCGACAGCGATCGCAATTATTAATGCAGGTGGGTCTGTAACTTCGGTCACTCTGAAGTGGAAGGAAGCTGGGTTGATGCGGATCAAGAAGGTACGCGACATTTGGAGGCAGCAGGATATTACGGGCTCGAAGCAAGGTTTCTCGTCGGAGATTCCTCCCCATGGCATAGAGTTCCTGCGAGTGTGGTGAGACCAACCCCGATATCCAAAAGGAGAAGCATCCGGTGAGACTATGACCCAACACAAGCTGCCCCGGTTGCACGCGGGAGCCTGGATTCTGGCTGCGCTTCTGTTCTTCAGTTTGCCCATCTACTCAGCGACAAGCAATGCCCAGGATGCTGTCACCTCTTCCGGGCAACGTCTGGCGGGAGTCTGCGATCCAGTGGCAAATCCACGGGCGGTGGTGGCGTTGGGGCACGCCCGCTTTACAGTGTTGACGCCACAACTGATTCGGATGGAGTGGTCGGCAGAGGGAAAATTCGAGGACCATGCGTCGCTGGTGTTCATTAATCGAAGGCTGCCTGTGCCGAAGTTCGAATCGGACGATGAAGTAAACGGCCCTGGCAAATCTCTCACTCTTCGGACCAACGACCTTATCCTCACGTACAAACCTTCCGGGGATGGCCATTTTACCGCCGACAATCTGTCAATCACTCTCACCGTCGACGGCAAGAAGGTCACTTGGCATCCGGGCATGGAAGACTCTGAAAACCTGCTCGGCACCACGCGCACCCTTGACGGCGCGCTGGGCAGCAAGACCAAGGAGCCGATCGGCCCGGGCCTTATCTCGCGCTCCGGCTGGTCGCTCGTTGACGATTCGACGCGTCCGCTTTTCGATTCTACCGACTTCCGCTTCCTGGAAGGTGAAAAGAGCCCGTGGCCCTGGGTGATGGAGCGACCCGCGGACGAATCCCCCTGCTCCTATGTGGACTGGTACTTCTTCGGCTATGGACACGACTATCGCAAAACTCTTGGCGATTATGTCCGCGTCGCAGGCCGCATTCCACTGCCTCCACGCTTCGCCTTCGGCGTCTGGTGGTCGCGTTACTGGGCTTACGCCGACCAGGAGCTGGACGAGCTGGTGCGCGGCTTCCGTGAGAATGATACGCCCCTCGATGTGCTGGTCATCGACATGGACTGGCACGTCAATATCGATCAGTTGAAGGCCATGGACGAAACCGATCAGTCGAGTCAGCAACTGGGCTGGACCGGCTACACCTGGAACAAGCTGCTCTTTCCCGATCCAGATACGTTTCTAATGAATCTGCACGACGAGGGCCTGAGGGTCACGCTTAATCTGCATCCTGCATCCGGCCTTCAGCCCTGGGAGCGGGCTTATCCCGCGATGGCGTGCGCCATGGGCATTGATTCGTCAACTAAGAAATATGTGCCGTTTGACCCAACCAACAAGAAGTGGGCCACCAACTATTTCGATCTCGTCCTTCATCCACTTGAAAAGCAGGGCATCGACTTCTGGTGGCTTGACTGGCAGCAGCAGCCAATGATGACCAAGGTGCCCGGCCTGAGCAACACGTGGTGGCTCAATTATCTTCACTTCACCGATCAGCAGCGTGAAGGCAAGCGCCCGCTGCTCTTTCATCGCTGGGGCGGGTTGGGCAATCACCGCTATGAGATTGGCTTCTCCGGTGACACCGTCTCAGCGTGGCCTTCGCTCGCCTTTCAGCCGTGGTTTACGGCTACGGCCGCCAATGTCGGCTATGCCTACTGGAGCCACGATATCGGCGGTCACATGCCGGGCGCAGTCGATCCCGAGCTCTTTACTCGCTGGGTGCAGTTTGGCGCTTTCAGCCCTATTTTGCGCACGCACACCACCAAGAACCCTAATTCTGAACGCCGCATCTGGGCCTATCCCGAGCCTTATTCTTCCGTGCTTCGCTCTGCCTTCCAGCTTCGCATGGCACTTGAGCCCTACATCTACACTGAAGCGCGCCGCACCTACGACACCGGCGTCGCGTTTCTCCATCCGCTTTATTACGATTGGCCCAACGAAATCCACGCTTACGACGCCCGAAATGAATACATGTTTGGCGATGAGATGCTCGCCGCGCCTGTAGTCGCTCCTGCCGACAAGCTGACGCGTTTGGCCAGTGAAAAGATCTGGCTCCCCGAAGGCCATTGGATCGAGTGGCCCACCGGCAAGAATCTCGACGGACCTGTCGAGGTCGACCGTACCTTCTCAATTGATCAAATTCCTGTTTATCTCAAGGCTGGCGCCATTGTTCCCATGCAACCGCCCATGCTCTTCACCGGCCAGCAGCCCGTCGATCCGCTTATCGTGAACGTCTGGCCGCTCGCGCCGGGAGCAAGCGCCAGCTATTCGCTCTACGAAGATTCAGGGAAATGGATCGAGTACCAGAGCGGAGTCTTTGCGCGCACGCCGATCCACGCTGAGCAGACTGGCGATATGTTGCGTGTCGAGATCGGCCCGGCACAGGGTAGTTATTCCGGCATGTCAAAGACGCGCTCCTATGAACTGCGCCTGCCCGCCGACTGGCCGCCGGCCGAAGTCAAAGTCAACGGCAAGGCCGTTCCGCAGGGTGGTGTCGGCAAGCGCGGCTGGACCTTTGAGGGCAACACGCTCACCACTGTCATTCTCGTACCCGCTCGGAGCACAGCTGCCAAAGTTGTCATCGATGTCTGTCGCGCTCCTGGCCTTATCGTCCGCCGCGGCGCGCTCGACGGTTTTGCCGGAACG
>JASIJW010000050.1:0-5661 GCA_030050035.1 Acidobacteriaceae bacterium
ATCCCTGGACATTCATGGCGTTGAAGGCATCCATATTAAACCTCAGATTTACTCTCTCCGTGATCGGGAGAACCTTGAAGAGGGAAAGGTCCGTTGTCCAGTTGATTGGTCCGGGGAGAAACGTACGCGAGTAAGGGTTAGATCCTGTCGGCCCGGGCGAGTAAGCAACCGTGGTTTGGCTCCCGTTCTCCAAGGTAACTTGCACATCATTTGTTCCATAGTACTTGGAGGTTGGATTCGTGTCGATCGGCGTCTGATACGGCTGATAGTCAGAGGGAAGTCCAGTGACGCAGTTCTTTGTGCAGTCCGTGGTAACCGTCGCGGGAAGATAGCCATTAAACCACAAATAAGACTTATGGCAAACGCCGCTGCGGCAGTCGGTTATGGGAGCCCCGTGCTTGTAAACATGGAGTGGGTTGGTCGGGCCCCAGTTTCCGCTGGCAGGTTGAAAAACCTGAGAAGCTATGTCTCCGTCCCCGGCGATTTGCCAGCCACCGACTAGCTCATCCATGACCCGGTTGGAATTACTCAGGAACTTCTTGCCTCTGCCAACCGGAATATCGATGATGCCATTAAATCGGATATGGTGCATTGGGATGGCGCTGTCAATTATGTAGTTCTCAAACACCCCCAGCCCGTGCCAGTCAGCGTAAGGCGCTACACCAGATGGCCGAGACGGTGGAAGGCTGGGCTGAATAAACGTTCCATTAGGAGACGTCATTGTGCCCACTGTGCCGAGACCGCCGAGGTAGTTTGCCGTAGGATACGTAATGCTATCGCGAGTAGAGTTTCCACCAACCCTGAATGCTTTCGACCACACGTACTGCACCTGATAAGCGCTCCCATGATGGAACAATCTCTGGTAGTTCACCTGCAAGGAATTATCGTTCGACCATCCATTCTTTTCATCCCAGGTAATACCGCCATAGGTTGTCTGGTTATATGGCCCCGTAGCGGTCGCGGAATACGTGTTTTGTAGAGGTGTCCCAATGACCGAGGCCCCTCCGCTAGGTGGAGTTGTGCCGGTTGCCATCTCCCAAACGAAAGTAGACGGTTGATTATTAACATAGTAGGGATGGTCCAGATTCGATCCGTGAGTCCACAGCCACGTCAGCCTTAACGCCGACTGACCCTTCAGAGGCTGCTCGATGGTGGCGTTTAATTCACTCACATCGTCAGGAGCATAATGAGGATCCAAAGCCCACATCGAGCTTCCCGGCAGAATCGAGTTAGTCGTGGAGGTGTTCACAACGTTGCTGCTGTTCTCTCCCATATAAACCGTCTGCGGTGAACGCAGAAGATAATTTGCCAAGCCATCGGGAGACTGGCTTGCCTGTACATAGGATTGCGCGTAGATGTTGCTATACGGCAACTTTGTAACGGCATTCTGATACGAACTGCGTACGGGAACCGGGTAGATATATCTTCCGTAGCCTGCCCGTATTACTGTTCCATATCCGTTGCCAAAGGGTTGGTATGCAAAGCCCAGGCGGGGGCCGAACGTAAAATCGTAGTTGTCAATCATGGTGCTGGGAAATCCAGCCTGAGATGCGGTCTCGAAGACTACCCCAATGTTCTCGAGGTTAGTGACGATCGGCTGAGTCGTATATCCCTTACTAATGTAGTACGAGATAGGATTGGTCATCACCATGGCGTCGTTCTTGAAGTCGAAGTCTGCCGTCAGGCCGTCTTTTGTCCATATGGCTGGATGGGCTTCATACCGCAGGCCAAGGTTTAACGTCAGATTTCGACTCACATGATAGTCATCCTGGAAGTAACCGTCGAACTCCATGTCGTGGTAGTGGACGTCTGGCGGTTCAAGGCTGGCGTCGTATTCGTATGCCGCGCCAAGGAAAAAGTCTCCATCTGCAAGGCCCGCATACGGCGCGTCCGAATAATTTCCTCCCGACGATGGGTTTTCGAGACCAGTTGCGTATGCGCCGAAGTAAATATGATCTGAGTACCGGCTGGGAAGGTAGGCAAACCGTTCGTGGCGGTATCGACCGCCGAATTGCATCTCATGCTTGCCCACTGTCTTATGTAAATTCTCGTCGACATTCGAAATGATCTGGTTCATCTGGTAATTGAACTGCGTACCCCCATAGCCTGCAATTTGGCCCGATATTCCGGGGAACCCGGTATTGCCAAAATTATTGGGGATGCCCAGCATCTGCTCGTAAGACAGGTTGGGATTGCCACCGCCGTCTATAGCCTGCACAAACCACTGCTGACTTAAAATAGTTTCGGCAAAGAAGGTGGGCGAAAAAATATGCGTGTACCCCAGAGCTGCGCCGTAGTTCGTGATGGGGTTTTCCTGATATCCAGAAGCCCCTCCCGGAAAGCCGTTCGCTGCAATCGTCACCGGGGCGCTGCGGAGTGACTGGTTGGACTGAATGTTCGATGTATATCGCAGATAGGCTTTGTTATTTTCGCTGAACGTGTGGTCTAAACGAAAGGTGATTGTCGGCACAATCTCATATATGGCAAGCGGCTGGTCAAGGTTGCTTTGAACGTAAGGGTCGTCTTCCGAAGTCGGCGCAGGCAGAATGCTGTACAGCAATTTCGTTGCTGGAGCAATGCGGCCGGGCGAAATCTGGTTATTTAGAAACGGGGTGCGGCACCATTGATTGGCGGTGCCGGTACCATTGCAATTAGCTGACGACTGTGTCGTCGCTGGGTCGTAGAGAGTCGGCAAAATGTTGGAGCTGTTTTGCACTTGGCTGAAGTCGCCGTTTCTCATTGCGGTAGTAGGCACGGCCGTCAGGTTATCGGATGATTGCGCCAGCGAATAACGCTCATAGGCAAAGAACCAAAACGACTTATCTTTCCCGTGGTATACATGCGGCAGCACAATTGGGCCGCCAACGGATGCGCCGAATTCATTGCGAATATATTCAGGCGCAGCGTAAGCTGCGGGATTCTGTCTGCTCTTGGCGATACCCCAACCATTGTTGCGCGCCGTTTCAAACAACGAACCGTGAAGACTATTCGTGCCCGACTTAGTCGTGATGACAGCCGTGGCCGGGGTGGCAAACTGCGCGCCGGAGTCGCTCGTTTCTATCCGGACTTCCTGCACGGCGTCCGGGTCAGGCAGTTGCGCCTGTGTTGAGTAAACCGTAGCTATGCCCTCTCCGCCGAATTGACGGTTAGTGAGAGGTACACCATCCGCTACATATTCCAAAGCCTCGCCCATGAGGCCGTTGGCGCGTGTCCCGTCAACTTCCAGGCCTGGAGTGGTCATACCGACCAGAGTTACCAATTCGCGTCCATTTTCCGGAAGCTGGTTGATTCTTCCATTCTCCAGGGTCGAAGTAATGGTGCCGTTTTCGGTATTCGTCAACTGAACGATGTTCGCCTGCACAATGACTTGTTGAGCCGCCGCGCCCGCTGTGAGCACTGGATTAACAACTGCCGACTGGGCTACCTGAAGCTCGACCGTGACAGTGTAAGTCTTCATTCCCAGCGCAGAGTAGGTCACAAGGTAGGTGCCCGTGAAGAGGTTCGGCACCTGGTAAAATCCGACGCCGTTGCTTTTTGTGTTGCTGACCGCGTTTGTAGCCTCGTTAACAACCCGAATCGCGGCCGCGGGTATAACGGCGCCGGTCGAATCCGTAACAGTACCTTGAATAGCACCGGCTCCGCTCTGCGCCAGAGCGCTTGAACACCACATCGCCATCCCCAACGCAGAGGCAACGGCTAGGACGTGCACGTTCCACTTGTGGAGCATGTGCGTCAAAAGCCCTCCGAAGTTTTTCATCGTCTTCTTCTCCTGAAACACTCAATTGAAGTGTTGATCCATGAAGCGCATATAGGCCGCGGGTGGTCCAAATGCTTCTCGCAGCTTGGTAAGGAAGCCTTTAATACGTTCCCACTGCACCTCACTCTTCTGACACCGGCGGGGCCTTCCTTCGCATTGCCCCTGATGAAGTCTCCGCATGTGATCTTCAGCGGCAACGGTGACTGCCGGAAGCGTGATCCGTTGTCCCTGAATGATCCGCAGAGTGCATATCAGTGCATTTGCGAACCACTAATACCGGTTTCTGCAGACCGGGAGAATGCTAGTGCTCAGAAGAAAGGGCGACAACGTTTATTTGTCAGCTAAACGGCTTCGTGTAACGGTTACTCCCGTTTTCGCCGGTCAGCGTAACGTAATCGATCTCCTATAGAATCTGTAAGTTGTGATACAAGAGAACTTTAAGTTCGGAGGAAGATGTGTTACGATTGGTCTTTCAATTCTGAGGCCGCTACGTCGATGCAATCGTTCAACCTGACCGATCAAGTCAGCTCCGAAGCGAAAGAGAGAAAGACGGGTATCGAATCAAACGAAGAAATTGATGCGATCAGACAGCACGTCAAAGAGATCGTCGAGGGAAGCGCATTCAAAGGAAGCTCACGCAGCATAAGATTTCTTGAATATGTTATTGAAAAAAAGATTATTGGCGACCTCGAAGCATTAAAAGAACGCGTTATTGGAAGCGAGTTATTTGGCCGCTCTCCTTCCTATAGCACCGGCGACGATTCCATCGTTCGTGTCGCAGCCAATCAGGTGCGCAAGCGGCTGTTGCGTCACTATTCGGTCCATGGCGAAACGTCGGAATTCCATCTGGATCTCCCGTCGGGATCGTACATTCCTGAAATAACGCACTCGAATCATCTGAAAACGGCTTCAATTGAGGCGTCAAATGGCAGCAGTACGCACTACTCGCTGCACGATGTGGAACCGGTGGAGGAAACAAGCGCATCAACTTCGTTCACTGCGCAAGATGCATCGCCGCTCCCGCCGGCTATATCTGTGGAATCACGCAAGATGCCCCACATTCAGGCCAGGTGGTGGTTGCTTGTCGCTATGTTGGTGTTGGTTCTCAATGCAGGATTGTGGATTTTCTTTGCCGGTCCATCGTTGCGAATGGGACAATCGCCACTCTCTTACCTGCCGTGGTCCGTACTGTTCCATTCGGCTAACCCGACTGTAGTGATTACCAGTGATCCGAACATCGCCGAGATTCAGGGCTTCACCGGCGGCCAGATTTCGGTTTCCGACTACGCTAATCACAACTATCTTAGGGGACCGAATGTGCTCACGCCCGAAGAAGAACGATTTTGTCGCGGCGTGCTGCTCGGAAACAAAGCTGCTTCCGTTGACACGCCGATCGCTGTGAGCGCAGCTGAATTGGCTCAATCCGTATCACGAAAGCTCGAAGTCCGCGGAGCGAGAGACTTGGAACTTTCTGATTTAAAAACGGATGCGAATTTCATTATTCTTGGCAGCCCAAGGTCCGATCCGTGGTCAGACCTGTTCAGCGATCAATTGGATTTCAAATTCGTCCTCGGCAAAGGAAGTCGAGAATTCATTTTCAACACACATCCGCGGTCGAAGGAGCAGGCGAGCTACGTGCCGACGGCTCCCGGCGGGGCTACGGGGCTATCGTATGCAATCGTGGCATTTCTTCAGAATCCCTACTCAAATGGGCGCGTTCTTCTGCTCGCGGGAGCGAATGGCGAAGGCACGGAGGCGGCTGGAGACCTGGTGACAGACCTCCCCAGACTTTCGCAGGCGCTGGATCAGTGTGGCTTAGTGCATGCACGTCCGGCCGCCAATTTTGAGATGCTTCTGCGGCTCAACACTATGGCTGGTTTGCCAAGTTACGTGGACGTTATCGC
>JASIJW010000410.1:0-10536 GCA_030050035.1 Acidobacteriaceae bacterium
TGGTCGTCCGAGTAGACCAGATTCTGCCCCGGCCAGCACCAATCCTTCAACGCCGCGGAAAACTCAGCCCAGTTCGACGCTACATTCATTGCATACAGCGGAATGGTGTTGAGCGATGGATCGTAAAGGTTCCACTTGAGCGCCATCGGCTGGCCCAGGTGCACAATCGAATTCACCAGCGGTCCGTGGTCGGTCGATTGCACGTCCACGGTCACATCTTTGCCGCCGCGCACGTGAATGGTTTCCCGATCCAAATTCAGCGGCTTCCAACTGCCGTCGATCGCCTGATAATTCCCCTTGCCGTCGAGATTTTCAAAGTAGAGATCCTGCACATCGGCATAAAGATCGGTGAATCCCCACGCGACGTGCTGGTTGTGCCCGGCAACGATGAAGGGATACCCGGGCAGCGTCACTCCGGCAGCATTGAAGCCCGGCGCACGCAGCGCGGCCATGTACCAGATGTTCGGCTCCGTCACCTGGATGTGCATGTCGTTCGAGAGCAGCGGCTTTCCGCTCGCCGTGTGCTTGCCGGCGATGACCCACTCATTCGATCCCACCACGCATCCCGTGCACACAGGTCGCCCGAGCGCTTCCCAGGCCAGTTCGTCATTGCTTGCAGCCAAGCTGTCATTCTGAGCCCGTGCGCCGCTGGGCTGTCTGCCGTTTTGGCCGCCGATCTGGCCGCTGTTCAAGGTCTCCGTATTTTCGTCGTCATCATCGTCGTCGTTGCGCGGCTGCGCAACCGGCGGCTGTGGCTGCGTCAGGTCGATCATTGTCCCCGTTGGCGGATGATCGCGCCACGAGCCCACCGGGTACAGGTCCGCCTCGAGCCGTGGGTCATTGAGCTTTGCCTGGATCAGCCACCGGTTCAGCTTCGTGGCCGCATGCGTATCCAGCTCCTGCACCTCCATCATGCCCACGCTTACGCTGTCGGCGCCCGTCCACGGCTTTGGCTGGTAATGGAGCAGCCGGAACTCGGCAGGCAAATGGCTCGCCGCCTCGCTCTGGGCGATGTACTCATTTACTCCGCGCGCATATTCATCCAGGCGATTGCGGTCATCGGCCGGAAGATTGCGGTAAATGCGTTCCGCAGTTTTCTTGATCAGCAGGATGCGCTGGATGCGGTCATGCTCCAGCATCTTTGCGCCCAGCACCTCGGCCAACTCGCCGTTCGACCGCCGGCGGAACATATCCATCTGCCACAGCCGCTCCTGCGCGGTCACATATCCCTGCGCGAACCACAGGTCGTCCTGCGTCGCCGCCTCGATGTGCGGCACGCCATGCTGATCGCGCCGGACAATAACCGGCAGCGATAAACCGGGCACGTGCAATGTGCCATCCATCATGGGCAGCGCATGGCGCTCGGCGATGTAGAGCCACAGAACGCCTGCGCCCGCGGCCAGCAGAACAAGGACAACAATTGCCGCGGCGAGCCACACGAGCCAGCGCAACCGCCGCCGGCCGCGCCTTCGCGCGCCGCGTCGAATTGTGAGTGGAGTGGTTGAGTGCGTTTCCGCCATCAGACAGCTACAGGATAACGCCGCCGGCGATTAACCTTCCGTCTCGGGATCAGGGTGAGATTACCTTGATGGCCCGCGCGTTTGTGTAACGCAGGATTCGAACGTGGTGTCACGGTAGGCAGACGGATCGGATTGGATTTTGGGAATTCGCGCCGACCTAGCTATGTATCCGGTATCCCGCGAGCACGGCTTTCTAAGCTCGTCGTCTCCGCGAACCTGGCTTTTTTTTGTGTGGTCCAGGTGGATCGCATCCGGGTGGAGAGCTCCGGCAATAAGTGCAACGGGCTCTAACGACACCATGAGTGGAAGCAGGACCAAGTAGAACTCCCAGCACGGTCCCATATCGCCACAACTGTCCTCGCCGGGTGGATATTCGTGTAAGTTCAGGCGAGCGCCGCTGGCCAGGGTCAAATAGACCGGTCTGGTCACAACATAGCCGTTCTTCGTATTCGGAATCGCTCGGCGAACATGGGTGACCTTGCCGACCACGGGCGTACCGGCGGGAATCACAATAGCCCCGCCGACGGTCACGGCCTCGATGACAGCCATTCGAACTTTTTGACCTTTCTTTGCCGTGCTCGATGACACTTCCTCGAGAGTCACCACGTTAACTGCAGTGCCTTTGGGAATCAAGATGGACTGGTTTGCGGAACTTGGTGATGCTCCGGCAATTTCCGGAGACTGCGCAACGAGAAGAAAAGACAAAGCAATGCAGAGGGCGGATTGGAGTGTTTTCAAGCGCATTGTGAGTTCCTCAGTGGAACAACGCGTGAAACGTGAAGAGTCGTGGAAGTGGATGAGGTCGCAGGCGCAACCTGCCTCCTGTGTTTTGCGAGCGAAACGAAGATCCAATGAAAGGGCCGGGTCCAGCCGGCGCGCCGTTGGAGTGGGAGATCATGTATGCGATGCCTGCTACCGTCAACCCTGCAAGAGCGCCCAGGACCGCGCCCTGGCCTGCAGTGCCGTTGCGTGAGGCGGCGAGCCCAACGAGGCTTCCTGTGATGACGATGCCGGCTGCGAGGCCAGGATGAAGGTCGCGCTTCGGGCGAATTTGTCTCACGCCGAGCACGTCAGCGCGGGCAACCCTGTAACCGAATTCGCCGGCGGGACCATCCAGTTGGTCGCAGAAGAGATCAGTGTCCGTGGCACCCGCAAAGCGGCAGTCCAGCGGCGGCGCATTGCGGACGCGGATTGAGATTTCCTGGCCAGGCCCAAGTTGCTCGACCTTTCGCCACTCCGGGTCTGAGAGAGGAAACGCGGAAGCCGGAGCATCAGGAGTTTCTTGCGCTGGGCTCGCGGCTGCCAGAAGCCATATCGCGATGAGGAGAAATCCAAAGCTCTTCATACCCGCCATCGTAGGCGGATCCCAATTTCATCTGGCGGGCACTCCGTACACTTCTTCAGGTGTCACACTGCCAGTGAAGTGGCGGAAGAGCTGTTCAGCGAAGCCTCCATACGCTGCAGTTGCTCAATGGACTCTTTAGCAATCAGTCGGTAGACCAACGGAAAGCAGCCTTTGGGCAGCTCACGGGCAAGCGCCGAATCACACACTACGCCGGAGGTCGCCCCGAGCCCGCGCCTCCAACCCGGCTGCGTTGCATCGCGCACCAGCAGGTTCTCCGGCTTGAGTCCGGCAGCGAGCAGCATGGTCTGCGCGATCCGCTGGAAATCGGTCCATCGAGACGCAACGCCGATCAGATCACGTCCGTGCTCCGGCAAGTAGCGCTTCAGGTGGCTCTCTAACTCGGGCCCAACAGGACAAACTTCAAGCGTGGTCAGCTCGGTTCCCGCCGGGAGCAGCCTGCGTACCGCCGCTGCCTTGCTGGGCAATGTCAGCGCAATCGCTCCGTCAAGAATCTCCGCAGCTGCGCACTTTTCAGGAGAGCACCCATCGACCTGCAATGACAGCGCTTCGCCCAGTTCGAGCATCACGATTTTGCTCAGCTCCGGGTCCGGTTCAATCAGCAGCCAGCGCCGCTGCGGCGCTACGGCAAGCCAGTTTGTGAACCGTTCACGCACGATCCGGTCGCTCGCGCCAAGCCGGCGCGCTTTCGCAACCAGCTCGACAATCAGCTGATCCACCGCCGTTTGCGGGCTGCCAGCATTCTGCGGCCGGTTCGAACGAACGTACACTCCGCTACCATGCCGGAACTCGATCCACCCATCCTTTTCCATCTGCCGGTAAGCGGAGCTCGCAGTATTCGGATGAATCCCGAACCGCCGTGCAAGTTCGCGCGTGCTGGGCAGCCGCTGGCCCGGCAAGACCTCACGGCCCAGGACGGCGAGCTTCATCTGCGTGACCAGTTGATCGCGCAGAGAGATGTTGCCGTTGCGATTGAGCCACAGGCGCATAGAATTATCCGGCTGCCTGGTTTGCCGCGGGCGCCGCAATCCTCGATGTTCTTCCGCGCCCATACACCGCCATCAGCCACACCAGCAGCAGAACAACCACGACCAGCACCAGCAGGCTGCCCTCGGGCCCGTCGGCGCCGCCGCTCCACAGCACGCGTCCCGCATGCGTCGTCGTCAACAGGTGTCCCCGCACCACCAGGCCGCTGTCCGGGGTGCCGTAAAAATACGTTTCACCCCAGTCCCATCCGGCGTGGCAGCCGATCGCCCACCACGCTGACCCCGTCACGCGTACGCTTACGCAAAACACAAACCCGATCGCCGCGGCCCCAAAGATTCCGATCCAATTCTCGCCGCCGTTTCCGGTGTGCACAAAGCCGAAGAGCGTCGAAGTCACCCACGCCGACTGCCAGAACCCGGAACCCGGAACCCTCCGCAAGTGCAGCAACAGACACGGGCCAATTCCGAGCACCGCCATGGCATACACGCCCCAGCCGCCATGACCCTTGCTCGCCACCGCCGTTCCTGCGCACATCAACATAACTAGCCCCAGCGCCCACCAGAAGTTCAGCCCGCGTGTGAACGTATATTGCAGGTAGCAGCGAAAAGTGCCTTCTTCGAAAAGGCCCGTCATCAGAAACGTCAAGCCCCACAGCACCGCATAACTGGCGATTGCGCCGCCTGTAAGCGCCACTCCGCCAAAGTGCATCCATCCCCCCGCGACCAGCGCGCCCGCCAGCAGCGAAAGCGCGGCAAAGCCGACTGCAAGCCCGCTGAAAAAATGTCTCGAGCCCCGCGCATCGCGCAGGTTGTAATCCACGAGCCGTCTGCGCTCCACAAGCGCCGTAATGGTCGCAGCCCCCAGCAGCGCGAGCAGCGAAACCACTTCGTTCATGAACATATTTGCCGGCGTGAAACCAGCTTTACGGTCCAGAAGATGGAACCTCGCAGCTGCGGTTACCAGCGCCGCCAGCAAGGCAACCAGCGCCGCCAGAAAAATCAGCACTGACCAGCCGGCGCGCAGCCCGTCCGGCCCCAGAAAGACCCAGCGCAAGCCGTCGCCGGGAACCGGCGGCAGCGCGGGCGTGGTTGTTTGTGTCTCCGGCTCCATGCGTCTCCTGTCCGAGAGAATCTCGCTCAAAAGAATTCCGTGTGCTGGATTCTACCGGAGAATCCCGCCGCGCAGAAAAAAAGCCCCCGAGCCATCCTGCGGTCCCAAACCGCGGCTCAGGGGCTTAGCAAAGTTACTCGTCACTTCTGCGGATTCTTCTCCTCCTGTTTCTCCGTCGGTTGTCCCTCGACCGAAATGTAGTTCTCCACGCTGAACACCCCGGGCACAGCGTTGGCGCGCATGAAGGCCATCTGCTTGTCCTGCTCGCTGTTCACTGCGCCGTACAGCGCAACGTGTCCGTTTTGCACAGAAATCCGGATTGGCCGTACCGGGTTGATGGCGTACCTCTGCAGCGCCGGGAAGCCGTATATGGACTGCGCTACCGACATGCGGATCCGGTTATCCATTTGTGAAACCGGATCGACCTGAATATCGTCGATCACTTCCTTCACGCCCGGCGTTGTTGCAGCTTCCGCCACTGCCGCATCGCGGTTCGGGTAGGAATGCGCGTGGCCGCTTAGTGTTACCACTCCATCCTGCACGTGCAGAAGGATGGCATCGAAGATATTGCCGTAGCCCACACGGCTGTAAGCCAGCGCGGGTCCAAGCTTCTTCTCGATCTGGTCGTCGGTCATCGATGGGCCGCCTACCCGGATTTCGTTCCGCACCGCCGTCACGCCCTTTACCTTGTGCGTCCTTCTGTCAGCGTCCGCCTTGTACTCGTATAGGTCCACCGCGCCCGAAAGCGTTACGTCGCCCTTCGGGTCCGCCGTCACCTGCACATTCTTGAACTGCTTGCCGTTCAGCTTGTCCTTCACCGCGGCTGCAACTTCCTGCTGATTGGCAGCATGGGCAGCCGGCGCGAACGCCAATGCCGATGCCGCCATGGCGATGGCCAAAACCACCGCGCGACGATAACCACCGATCGTTCCCATGATTGTGTCCTCCTCCGCGTCTCCTGCGGGCTGGTCCGGCGGCCACTCCAAGCGCCGCCGCATCAATCCTGCCGTACCGCTTCTCCGTACCGCTCCTATAGACACCTGATTATTCAGCCGGGTTGCGCCGTCCGACCGCCGGCAACCTTCCACTTTGGCCGCGCGCCCCAGTGCTCTTGCCAATTTCTCGGACGTCGTAATCCAGCTTTTGCGCTTGCATTCGTTGAAGGGAGGTGAATACGCTAGCCAGGTTGGCGACAAAAGAGGCGCAAGAGAACGCGCAAGGCTCCGGTCCTTCATTCTGCGCACATTCGGTTCAGTCTTATGAGAGTTTGTGGCGCGATTCTCAATCGCGCAATCGCTCAAGGCATTGAAAACACAACTAACTGCCGGATATCCGCGCCGCGCTAGCGATATCTCCGCGTCGCCTTCAGCACCATCGAAAACACCCCCGACTCATCCCGGGCTACCACAATCGACATGTGCCGGTTGATGGCCACTTCCGCCTGCAGCAACTGCTGGCTAGTGGTGTTCACGTCGGTCGCGTAGGTGAGCGTGAGGTCGCGGCCGAGCTGCTCCTGCACCGTTATGCGCGAAGTTGAGTTCCCGAAGGCGCCCAGGTAGTCGGGATCCACTTTCACCGAGCCCGCGCCGAAGAGTTTCTGCACGCGGCTGCTCACGGTCGCGTTCAGCGCTCCGCCCAGCAGCGCGTCGGTGCTGGGGTTCGCCAGCTGCTGCTCCTGCTGCTGCGTGTAGAGCCGCTCCTGGTCTTCGGTGTGCCCCAGCGCCAGCAGCGAAACCACGTCCGCCTCAGGCAGCGGCGGATCGCTGCGATAGGTCACGGCGAGCTTCTGCGGCGGCCCATGCAGCCCCAGCGTGATGTCGTAGTCTTCCACGTGTGCGGTGGCCGACAGGTCGATCACCGGCTCGATCCGCACCGGGTTGGTGAACGAGACATCGCCGCGCTCAAGATCGTACCGCGTGCCTGCAATCACCGCGCTGCCCTCGGTAATCGAAACCTGCCCCAGCACCGAGGGCGAGGCCAGCGTGCCGCGCAGCCGCAGATCCACATCGCCGGCCAGCTTGGCGTAAGCATTCTGAAAATTCAACTGCGGCGACGACATCAGGTGAACGTCCAGCCGAACGTGATTCGAAGGCGCATTGGGCAGCGCCACTGTTTGCACGGACGCATTCGCCTGCTCCGCCAGCGCGGCAAGGTCGAGATCGGGACTGGTGGCAAAGCGCGTGATCATCACGTTGCCGCTCAGCAGCAGGTTGGTCTGCGTGCCCTGCAGGCGCAAATCGGCGTCGGCCAGCGAACTCACGCCCTGCGGATAACGAATGCGCACGCCCTTGCCGGTCACCGAAAGATCTGCATACAGCCCGCGCTGATAGCTCAGCCATCCGCCAACGCTCAGCAGACCGCCGCCGCTCATCGCCGTCAGTTGCCGCACCTCCAGCCGGTTCTGATTGAACTCGAGCGTCCCCCGCAACTGGCTCAGCCCGTTCGGCAGATCCTCAAGCGACAATGACCCGTTCTGGAACTCGATTTGCCCGCGCAGTCCCGGATTCGCGACCGTTCCATGCGCTTCCACTTCGAAGGTCGTCGTGCCGCTCGCCGTAAGATCCGGATCGAGCGTCTCGGCCAGCTTCAGGTTTACCGATCCGCGCGCTGCAAGATCCAGCCGCCGCGCGCCGCCGACAGCCACGCTGCCCTCCGCGCGCAGGTCCGTATCCTCGCCGGTGATGTGCACCGGATCGAGGTGAATCAGCCCGTCGGATAATGTCGCGTGCATGCCGCCTTCGCCCGTCAGCCGCACGCCGGCCAGCGTCATCGCCAGCGTCTGCAGCGTCGCTTCGCCGCGCAACTGCTCAGGATGCGCCAGTGGCCCGTTCAGCGTGATTGTCCCTGCCATCGACGACTCGCCGGTCAAGGGTTGGTTCAGGGCCTCCACGTGCGCCATCTTCAGCAATGCGCCCACGTCGAAGCGCGAAAACTCCATCTGGTCTTCGGTCGCGTAGTTCCCGCCCAGCTCCGTCTGCCCTTTGATTGTCAGTTCCGTTCCCGCCAGCAGCGTCCTCGCGTTGTAGCCGAGCGTGTGGTTCGCTGTATGTGCAGTCACGTCGAGTCCGCCCAGAGGCTCGCCGCCCAGCACCAGGTTGCTCATGGACGCGTGAGCATCCAGATGCGGATCGTCGATCGTTCCCGAGCCGGTAACCGAGATTGTGACCTTTCCCGCCGCCGTCAGGTTCGCGCGTCGCAGCCACGCAACTTGCTCGAGGGCAATCTCCGATGCCCGCGCGCTCGCCTCAAACTGGCGCGCTCGAAAGTCGTAACTGCCGGACGCATTCGCCGTCCCGCCCGCCGCGCTTACGGTCACTTGCGTCAGCCGCAGCAGGTCGCCGTTCAGCGTTCCCTGCGCCCGCGCGCGCGTCACCGGCTGGCCAAACAAACTGCCGTCATCAAGTTCGACCCATCCCGCGCCGCCCAGCCCGCGCAGTGGGCCGCCGGCATCGAATTGCGCATTTACGGTTCCGGTCGCCGGCAGCTTTGCCGCAAAGAACGGCCGCAGATCGTCCACGCCGATCCCCATCGCCTGCACGCGTGCATGCAACGTCGAGCTGCGGTTGAATTCGAGTTCCGCGGCAGGCGCGCGTCTGCCGGGCATGGCCGGCAACTGCACCTCGGCCGGATTCAGGGCTGCATCCAGCGTTCCGCTCACTATCACGCGCGCCGCGCCACGCACGAGCGTGCCTTGTTGAATCGTGATGCGCGATGGCGAGTAGCTCCCGCTGGCCTGCGCGAGATCGAACTCGACAAATCTCGGGTTGCCTGCCTGCCGCGGCCCTCCGGTGGCCGGCGTGCCGGCGCCCGGTTCCGGCATCTCCATCGCCAGCGACGTTGCTTTTACGGTTCCCGCAAGAGTCGGCCGCAGCAGCGACCCTGTCCACGTGCCATGGAACTCGCCTTCGCCCGACAGCTTCACTGGCAGCGCCGACGCGCCCGTTCTCGTACCGCGCTCGAAGCCCAGGTCGCGCAGCACCGTGTCAAACTCGCCCAGATTCCGCGAGCGAAAGTCGATCGCAAGTGCGCTCGCGCTGGTTATCGGATAAGCGCCGAGCGTGCCGCTTGCCTGCATCTCGCTCGCCGGCGTCTTCACGTCCAGCTTCCGGACATCCACCGAGCCGTCGCGCTGCGTGTAGGTGGCGTCCACGACTCCATTCGTTGGCGTTCCGCCGCCCGCTCCCGATGGGCTCAGTACAAGAGTCGTGCTCACCGAGACCGTGCGGCCATCGCCCCGTTCCCATACAGCTTCGGCCGGCCCATTCAGCACCGCGTCCATTCCGAGATGCTGGAACGGCGGCTCGCTCACCATCCCCAGCAGCGTGTCCAACGGCACGTTTTTGAGCTCCGTTGTCACCTTTCCGTTCACCGGAATCGTCTCATTCGCGCGCGCCGCAGCATTGCCCGCAACGCGTCCTGTCCCCGGAGCCGCCATCCTGCCAACGCTCTTGTTCGGCGGCAGCCAGTTGGTCAAATCGACGGTGCCCTCCATCTGCCCGCCCTGCCGGAACCGCGCCACAATCCCGCTGATCAAAAGCCGGTATTCATCCGCATGCACTCGCGCATCCAGCGTCACATCGCGCGCCGTAACCCCGGTCCCCACATACGCGCCTCCATCCACATGCACCTTGCCGTCGATGCGGAACTGCTGCGTATCGCCGGATGCGGCCAGATCGAGCCGCGCGATCCCCTCCGGCGCAAACGGGTAGCCGGTCACCGGCTCAAGCAGCCGCATGTCCAGCTCGCCATTCACTGTGCCCTGCCAGTGCGGATGCGTAAAATCCGCGAGCGTCCCGCTGATCGCCAGGTTGTGGTCTTTGATGTCCGGGCCCCGCGCGCTCAACAGCAGCCTGCGCAGATAGAACGCATTGCGGGTCAAATCCGCCGTCGCCTCGAGCCGGCCGTGCACCGGCAACTCGGCTTTCTTGCCCACTCCGCGCGCCAGGTTCAGGTCCGTCGCGCCGGCGTCGATGCGGTAACTCTCCGCCGCGCCCTTCGCCGCACCCGGACCAGCCGGCACGTAGCTCATCCGCAGCGAAACATCCTCAGCACGGAAATCGAGCGGTGCATAGCGATCCTTGAAATCGAAGCTGGCTGCGCGATTGTCGTAATCGATCAGCGCGTTCTCCACCGATACGCGCCCGGCCTCGAGATCGAACAACCGCTCGACCATCGGCTTGCCCGCGCGCCTCGCCCGCTTTGGATGCGGCTGATTGGTCGAGCCATCGGGATACACGATCAGGTGCAGCCGCGGCCGGTCGACATCGAGGCTGGTCAAAACAAATCGCGGGCTGAACAGATCGAGAATGCTCACTTGCACGCGTAGTTGGTCGATGCTCGCATAAGGCGCCTCGCCCGCAGCCTCGCGCCCATGCACCACTACGCCGCCGGCCTCGGCTTCCATTGCCAGCAACTGCCAGTGGAAGCTCGAAATCTCCACGCGCCCGCCCGTCATCCGCTCAAGCGACGCCGCAAGGCGCCCGCGAACGAGATTTTCAAACGTAGCCGAGCTGGCATAGAAATAAGCGCCGATCAGAAGAACAATCACGAGCAAGA
>JASIJW010000411.1:0-2677 GCA_030050035.1 Acidobacteriaceae bacterium
GGATGGAAGTTGCGGCGCAACTCCGCCTACCGGGACGTTCATATGCCCGCTGCAGATCTCCGGCAACAACTCGTATTTCGGGGAAATCCTGTGGGACAACACCAACGTGAGCTTCCCCTGCAGTGATTATTCCACTTCAGCTGAGCAGGATGCATGCGGCACAACCTCGTATACGCTACCGTCGCAAATTACAGGATCTAACAACCCGCAAATGCAGTACCTGTCCGGCGCTACTCCAACGTCGCTCAGTGGAGCAACCTCGATCTATATTGGAGCCAAACCGCTCCTGATCGAGAACCAGCAGATCCAAACCGCATTTACACCAACGGACTAAAGCGAAGTCAGCATCCCTGCGTGCGGGAGAGCGAGCCAAACTTGCTCTCCCGCATGTAAGCTTTAGTTCGATCCATGTGCAAGCCAAGGCAGAGTAAAGTGTGGTACAAGCAGATCGGCCGCGCAGAAAGAGAGGAAAATGCCGGACCAAACGCGGAAACCGCCGAAGGGTGAACTAAGCCGCAGAGAATTTGTTTCGACGCTGACCGCAACCGCCGGATTCCTGGCGCTCCGGTGGAGTCCCGCTGCGGCCGCCGTCGAAGCGCGGTTTCCGCAACAGGGCGAATCTGCACGGCGCGTTGGAATATCGGACGAGGCTTATCGCAGCGCGTCGGAGCGGGCCCAGAAATTGGTGGGCCAGATGACACTGGAAGAGAAGATCATCCAACTCGGAGCCGGACCTCGCTTCGGAGCGGCAAATACCGCTGTCCAGCGGTTGAACCTTCCCGGCTACGACTATTATTCCGGAGAGGCATTGCATGGCCTTCGCATTCATCGTACGACGCCGGTGCCTGCATCTTCCTTTCCCGTGCCGCTGGCGTTAGCAGCGGCCTGGAATCCCGGCCTGGCTCGTCGCGTTTACACCGCAATCTCCGATGAAGCCCGCGCCTATGATAACCAGCACAAGGTCGGCCTGAGTTATTACTCACCAACAACGCTCAACTTGCACCGGGACCCGCGGTGGGGGCGCTGCGAAGAGGCTCCGGGAGAGGATCCTTGCCTCGCCGCCACAATCGCGGTCGAGATAGTTCGGGGCATGCAGGGAGATAGCCCGAATTACCTTAAAACTACTGCCTGTTCAAAGCACTTCATCTGTAACAACACAGATGACGACCGCACGGAGGTTTCCGCTCCGGTGGATGAGCGCAGTTTTTGGGAATATTACACGCGCGCTTATCGCGCCACGATTCTTGAGGGGGATGTATTCACGGTCATGGGATCCTACAATGCACTGAACGGGGTCCCGACTTGCGCCAATCGCTTCGTGCTGACCGATTTGCTGAGGCGCCGGTGGGGGTTTCGTGGCTATGTGACCTCCGACTGCGACGCCGTACACAACATCTACGATCCGCATCACTATGCCGCTAGTGAGCCGATTGCAGCCGCTATGGCGGTGCTGGCCGGATGCAATCTGGATTGCGGAGGCACTCTGCAACGAAATCTCAAGGTGGCAGTGGACATGGAGTTGATCAGCGAGGATGACATCGGGGCTGCTGCTGCTGGCGTACTGACTGTGCGTTATCTTCTGGGTTTGTTTGATCCTCCCGAGAGAGTGCCATATACGCAGATACCGTTTGAGGTTGTGGATTCCCACGCGCATCGGAGCCTGGCGCTGGAGGCGGCGCGACAATCGCTGGTGCTTTTGAAGAATGACTCACAATTCCTGCCACTGGACAAAACAGCCCTCAAGCAAGTCGCAGTGATTGGACCGCTGGCGGCAAACTGCCATCTTGGCGGCTATAGCGGCACACCGGGAGTGCGCATTTCGCCTTATCAAGGCATTGCAGAACATCTCGGAGCGGCTGAGTATTTTCCCTATATTCTGGCGGATAAAGCAACCGCGACCAGTGCGGACAGCCACATAGGATACTTTATGGATGGAGAACAATATGTGGCTTTGACCTCCAACGGCGGGTGGGCGGAGTATTCCAATATCGATTTCAGCGGCAAGACAGAGCTCCAGGTGCGGCTCTCTGGCAGGGCGGATGCAGGCCGCCTTGAGGTTCATTTAGATAAGTTGGACGGGTTACTGGCTTGTACGCTAACGGTCCCTCATCCTGCGCACGGTAAGAATTGGTTCGATGTCTCCGCACCATTGACGGAGATCGCCGGCGAACACACCATATTCCTAAGTTTCCGGGGTGGAGGCACAGCGCCCCTAAATGTTCAACGACTGCAACTCGACCCCGCCTCACCACCCCCAGTCCAACCAGACTGCCCGCAAGTGGTCTTCAAACCAGGGTGCGCGGTAGTGGGCGAGAAGGATGAAACACTATTTGGCGAAGCTGTGGAGGCTGCGCGTCACGCGGACGTGGTTATTCTCGTTTGCGGTGTCAACTACGAAGTAAACCGAGAAGCGAGAGATCGCCAAACGATCGAATTAACCGGCGCTCAGCCGGAATTGGTTCAAGCTGTTTACGGAGCCAATCCCAAGACGGTGCTCGTACTTTCCACCAACAACACGGTTGCAATTAACTGGGCACAGGAACATCTGCCCGCCATTTTGTGTGCGATGTGCGCGGGGCAGGCGCAAGGAAAGGCGATTGCGGAGGTTCTTTTCGGCGACTACAACCCCGGGGGCAAACTGCCTTGCACGTGGTATCGGTCCCTCGATCAGCTCCCG
>JASIJW010000412.1:0-3949 GCA_030050035.1 Acidobacteriaceae bacterium
CGCCTCATGAGCAAACCAAAAGCGGTTCTCGCTTGACGCCTTCAGGGCAAATCACGCACCGAGTTTGCCTCTCGCTCTAAATCAGGAAAGACCGTCGCGGACGGCCAGCGCGATATGTGACTCGGCCTGTTGGCCAGCCACAGTCCAACATTTGCATGCGGCAGTTTTCCGGGAACCGACCAATTTGCGGCTCACACCGGTTCAGTGCGCGTAAAACACCAGGGCTTGCCCGTTTAACCTTGGCAATTGCGCGATAGGTCCCAAGCATTCACCACTAAGGAAATCGAAGCCGATCACCTCATCGCGGGCGACGCAGCAGAGCAGGCCATCGGCGGAAAAGCGCAAACCGCGCGGTTTGCGGAACTCAGCCTTCCCATTGGGAGAGAAAATTCGGACGAGGTGTCCGTCTCTCGCATCGTATTCTCGAACAGTCGTCACCGCGTCTTTCGCCCCGAATGGATGCTCGCTGGAGACGACGATATTGCCATTCGGTGCAATGGTGAGATCAAGCGGACTTAGTTCAGGATCCAGGACCAGGGGAACAGGCTGCATGAATCCAGATGGGCCTGGAGTAAAAGCCACGATCGAGTTATCGCCTTCCCCGTTCGGACCAATTCCAGACGCGAGGAACAGTCGGCCATCATTGCCAAAACCGAATCCGCGAGGAAAAGGTACGATGCGGGGCGTCAGCACGTAGTCCAGAGGGGCATCGAGAGTGGTTGGCAACGCGGCGATTGTGCGTGTACTGCGCAAGCCAATGTAATATCGGCCATCCGGACCAATAACGCCACCGCCGGGATTAAGGCTCTCTATCTGCCCGCTATCGCGAACAACTTGTCCCTGCGAAGAGATCGCCAGGACCCGATCGGTCCCACTGTTCAGATACAGCAGATTCTCTTTGGGGTCGACGGCAAGGCCACGCGGATCAGCGATGCGATCGTCATTCAGAAAGGTGCCTCGCAACTCGCCATTCGGCTCAAAGGCGAGCAACGCTCCGAACCCGTCTCCGTTGGCGCCAAACGCGCTTGAAACCAGAAGGGGCATTGCAACCGTCCTCCGATCATCCCCAAGACCGAAGCCCGTTTCCCATTACCTGTACTTGGCCGTCGTACTTGGCCGTCGATCAATATCTGTTCAATGGCGATGTTTAAGACTTAAGTGCTACCACTTAGTGCCGATGAAATGAAATCAAGGAAAGCGCGTGTTCTGGGAGGAACATAGCTTCGCGAGGAATAAATCGCATGAATGGGAAAGCGTTCATCGCTCCATTCGGGCAGCAGTTCCACCAGAGCGCCTGACGCAAGCATGGGCCTCACAGCGACCTCAAGGACCTGCGCGATACCCCAGCCCGCCATGCAGATGCCATGGAGGCTGACGATATCACTGACGATCAGCCTGCCGGGTGTGACGATCCTCAAGATTTTCCGGCCTCGCTGGTGCTCCCATTGGAACGGCCTGCCGGTCTCGGGATTGCGGTAGTCGATGAGCGTATGCTCTTCGCTGAGAAGGTCATTGGGATGGGTAATCTGCGTGTGTTTAGCAATGTAGCCAGGAGCTGCCACGGTGATAACCCGGGAGTTCAGAAGCCTTTTCGTGATGAAGCTTGAGGGAGGCAGATCGCCTACGGCAAGAGCGAGGTCGATGCCCTCGCCGACGAGGTCTCCGACTCTGTCACTGCTGATAACCTCTACGCTGAGTTCGCGATATTTCTCGAGGAAAGCCTTGAGTTGATCGCTGGGAATCACATGGGAGAGCAAGGGGTGCATCTTCACTCGCAATCTCCCGCGCACCTTGGACCGCTCTTCCGCTACCGAAGCAAAGGCTTCCTCAAAGCCGTCCAGTAGCGGCTCCAATCGCTCGAAGAGCGTCCGGCCCTCGTCGGTGAGAGCAACGGTTCGTGTCGTGCGGTCCAAGACTCGAACCCCAAGACGCTTCTCCAGGCGTGCGACAGCACGGCTCGTCACCGACTGCGAGAGATTCATCGACCTGGCGGCACCCGCAAAGCTCCCAATTCGGACGACCGAAGCGAATACATTCGCATCACTAAGTGTTTGTTCATTAGACTTCACAATTATCGCTCCATGAGCAATACTACTATACCGTATATGCACGAAACGCCATAATCTTTCCCGACATCAGATAACCAGTTCTGAGCTTTCGCTCGCAACAGGAGGAATCATGTTTGTCGTTACCGGTATTACGGGAAAGGTCGGAGGCCAAATTGCTTCCACGCTTCTTGAGCACGGACATCAGGTAAGGGCCGTCGTTCGATCCGCTGCAAAAGGAGAGGAGTGGGCCGCAAAGGGATGCGAGGTTTCGATCGCCAGTCTCGACGACGCGGTTGCGTTGACCGAAGCGTTTCGCGGAGCTGAAGGAGTGTTTCTGTTGACTCCGCCCAACTATGATCCCAAGCCGGGCTTTCCGGACACCGAGCGGAATGCGGCGGCGATCCGCGAGGCTATCGAAAAGGCGCAGCCGAAGAAGCTCGTCTTTCTGTCAACGGTCGGAGCACACGTCACGGAATTCAATCTGCTGAACAACTCCGGCATGACCGAAGCCATGCTTCGCACCGTATCGGTCCCGGTAACGTTCTTACGGGCAGCGTGGTTTATGGAGAACGCATCGTGGGATGTCGCTGCCGCGAAAAGCGGAGTTGTGCACAGCTTCCTGCAACCGCTCGACCACAAGATTCCCATGATCGCGACGAAGGATATTGCCGAGACCGCGGTCGAACTCCTGGGCGAAACCTGGCAGGGTGTGCACGTCGTAGAGCTCGAAGCCTCCGAACGTTACTCCGCTGACGATGTGGCTGCCGCCTTTGCGAGTGCACTCGGCCATCCAGTACAGAATGAGATTGTGCCTCGTGCAAGCTGGGAAGAGCTGTTTCGTTCGCAGGGAATGTCCTACCCACAGCCACGCGCCCGTATGATCGACGGCTTCAACGAAGGCTGGATCGACTTCGAGGGAGCAAGCGACACGATACGGAAAGGCAAAACCGATCTTTCGACGGCCATCAAGGCACTGGTTGAGGCATAGTTTGTCTGAGTTCTTCGACTAGACGATGAGACTCGTCATTAGGGTGGGTCGCTTCTGCTTGAAGGCTCTCGATTACCCCGAGTGATGAGATCGGTACCGATATGTCGGCTACTGTCCAGCAATCTCAACAGGCGACTCCAGACCAAACCACTCATTGAGCTCAAGTCGATCAGCGTTCTCGGCAAGTGGCCGAAAAACGAGCAAACCGGATAGGTCGTGGGTCGATCTGATTGCGGACTCGGACAGGCAGCCATATCGGGCTCGCGAAACGGGGAATAACTTTGATCGGATGCGCAGCCAGGCGGTGCAGGTGCCAGCTCCGTCCAAGATCCCAGCATCCAGAAGCCAACTCCAGAGGGTTCGCTCCTATCCTCATCGAAAGTCGCACTTCGGCTATGCCGGGTTGGTATATAAACGGTGAAGAGCCCTTCAGATGTCCGCCGAACGGATTGGAAGGCAGAGCTGTTGGAGGTTCGGGAATTCTAGGAATTGTTTGTACGCGATTTGTACGCAAACCTGGCACTCATGGAAATCTGTGAGCTTCGGGCATTTCTAGAATGAATAACTTGCGTTTTTTCAATGGTTAGCGCAAGCTCGACTCCCCCCGCCTCCACCAACACCAACTTGGATACAGGCCAGCATCAATGCTTGCCGCCGGACACTCCTAAGCAGCGGCGGGCGGAGGCTGCGCAGGGTACGGAGATTGCCGGCGCATACCGCGATAGAGGCCGAGGAGAATTGCGCCAAGTCCCCACAAAACAATCAAAGCTGAGACAATCGCTCCCAGCAGTGGCAGGGCCTGCAAAACGCGCAGAACGATTAAACCAATCGCGAGTCTTCCGGCCACACGTCTTAGCGGACTCTCTGCCCCTGTAGCCGAAGGCGCTTCTCCCAAAAGCCTGTCTCCGACCCA